>CAWVVE010000211.1:0-4915 GCA_963933075.1 uncultured Verrucomicrobiaceae bacterium
AGAAACACAGTAAGGTGCGATGGACCATGGTTTTCATCCATCAGCCGCTGTGGCTAATGGAGGAGGGTATTGAAATCCGGCGTGAGGGCAAAAAAACCCTGCGCAAATCCGACACCGGGTGGCCAAGGGTCGAAAGGGCCCTCAAGGATCGTAAATACACGGTCTTTGCCGGGCATATCCACCACTACGGGAAATATATTCGTAATGACCGGGCTTACTACATGCTTGGCACCACCGGTGGAGGTAGTCGATTACGGGGCACTTCATTTGGAGAATTCGATCATGCAACCTGGGTTACCATGACGGATCAAGGGCCCAGGCTGGCCAATCTCCTGATCGACGGAATTCTTGAAGATGATGTGACCACTGAGGCGCACCAGCAATTCTGGCGAAGCCTTGCCTTTGAGGAATATTTCAGCGATCGATCCTCACTTGACGGCAAGTTGCTTACCCTGCAGTTGCGAAACTTCTTTAATTTTGAGATAAAGGGAAGGCTTAACTGGAACCTTCCCAAGGCTTCATTGAAGGTTAGTCCGGCCACGACAGAGATCAGTTTAAAGCCGGGGGAGGAAAGAATCGTGAAGTTCACCATAGAGCAGGATGCGACCACTAAGCTATCGCATCTGTTGCCGCGGCTTGAGGTCGGGTTTGAGGGCGGAGAGAAGAAACTGAAACTGGAGACCGTCCTTGATATACCGGTCGCAAAAAAGGGGGGTTGAACCTCCCCAAGGAATCCTAATACTTCACCTTGATTTTTCCCGTTCCAGCGAGTGGCACTCGCGGAGGTTGCCTCCTTCGTTAGGCTGGGGCCCTGTCAAGGTCATCATGAAGATTAAGGAGGACCGGGCACGTCCTGCGGGCGAGACTTATTAAGTCTTTTTTTGTGCAGGGGGTTTCAGCTCCTTGAGACGTCTCTGGAGGAATTCGCGGGAAATTGCGCGGGCTTTTTCACGATCATCCGCATCGTAATCCCAGAATTCCTGCAGGACCTTTTCCGTCTTGGGGAAATCCCGGCCATCATCACCGATGCGCTTGCGCAGTGCGGCGAGGCGTTTTTTCAGGCCGGCCGCCGTGCCGGCGTATTTCGGGTCATCATAAAGGTTGGTCGATTCGAGGGGATCCTTTTTCATGTCGTATAGTTCCCAGCCGGGCGGGGTCCGGTTGGCACCCTGGTAATCGGCGCCATAATAATAAATGAGCTTGTATTCCTTGGTGCGTATTCCCACATGGCCTGGATTGTCGTGGTGTGCCATGTGCATCCAGTAGCGGTAATAGGCCTCGTTTGGCCAGTTGTGCGGTTCTTTGCCGCTCTCGCATATACTCTTGAAACTGCGACCCTGCATATAGCCGGGCTTCTTGACCCCGGCGAAGTCGAGCATCGTGGGTGCGTAGTCGACATTGCCCACAACAGCATCCGTCCGGCTTCCAGCCTTGATGGTTGCCGGATAACGAATCAGGAAGGGCATGCGCATGGATTCCTCATACATCCAGCGCTTGTCCTGGTAATCATGTTCACCAAGCATGAAGCCCTGGTCGCCGGTGTAGATAATAACCGTCTGGTCCATCAACCCTTTATCCTCCATGTAGGCAAAGAGGCGTTTCAGGTTGTCATCGACTCCCTTTACGCAGCGCAGGTATTTGCGCAGGTAGACATTGTAGGCCATGTCCTGTATCTGCTGGGCGTTGAGCTTGGAGGAATCGTAACCGGCCGGGTAATCCTGCGGGAATTTTTCTGGCAGGTCCTTGGCGTATGAGCGGCGCGGGTTGCGATTGCCGATTGAGGTTCCTATGTGCGGGATGAGTTCATCCTGGTAGCCCCTGGTGGCGATGGAGCCGAAACGGGCGGGATGAGAGTCACGCAGGTTATCCGGTTGTGGAATCTCGACATCGGCCAGGTAATCGTTGTAGCGGCGGGCATGTTCAAAATAATCGTGAGGTGCCTTGTAGTGGTGCATCAGGAAGAACGGCCTGGAGGGATCACGTTCCTCCTCAAGCCACTTGAGCGCCTGGTCGGTAACGGCATCGGATGAATGCATGCCTTCAAACTTAATGAGGTTCTTCGGCCATTTCTTCTCACCCCTGATGCGGAATTCCGGGTTGTGATACTTTCCCTGGCCCGGCAACACGCAATAGTAGTCAAAATCTGAGGGCTCCTTCTTCAGGTGCCACTTGCCGATCATTGCAGTCTGGTAACCGGCATTCTTCATCTCCCGAGCAAGGTGCTGCCGCCCTCCCTCAATGCTGCCGCGCAGGTCGTGTACACCGCAGGTGTGGGCATACTGGCCGGTAAGGATGGTGGCGCGACTGGGCGCACAGATGGCGTTGGAACAAAACGCATTCTCAAAGAGCATGCCTTCCCTTGCCAGTCGATCAATGGTTGGTGTCGGGTTGAGCTTTGCCAGCCGGCTCCCGTAGGCACCAATGGCCTGGGAGGTATGGTCATCGGACATGATGAACAGGATGTTCGGCTGCTTGGCGGCAATGAGGGACCCGGTTGCAAAAAGAAGAGACAATCCAACGATGGAGGTGTGTTTGCTAATCATGGTTTCGAGAACGTTTCAACTGAAAGGCGCCGGGGGGTGAAACGATCGGCATCGTTTAACCCTCCGGCAATCGTGATTGGTTTCGCTGGAGATTACTGCTCCTCGATGACGTAAAAACGGTTCGCTGGAAGGTTAATATCCGTGAATGAGGTTGTTTCCCCCCCGCTGGGCACGCTGTCATCAAGGTCCGGCCAGAGGCGCGGCTCATTACCGTTGGCATCGTCGTTCAAGCCGTCGCTGTAGTGCACCACGTAGGTTTTACCGGGTTTTGAGTTCCAGGTGAGCGTCACGGTGGCATCCCCGTTGTAGACAACGTTTGTGATCAAGAAGCTCACGCTGGGTTCGGGAATGAAAATCCCGGCCGCATCGGGCGTGCCAAGGGTCGCGATCTCAGTGTCGCTTAAGAGAGTGTTGGTGAAGCCGAAGGCAGCAAGTTGCCCGGAGCCCGTTTCGCCCGGCGAGTTGTCGGTCAGGAACCAAAATGGGTTGGGATCTCCATCGTAGACGTAATCCGAGGTCGCGACAGTGTCGGCGATGATGACGCCATCCACGAAGATGTCGAGATCCCCGGCCAGGTAGTCGAGGCGGTACACGATGCGATGAAACTGGTTCAGCGTGAGATTACCATCAGCGATGTTACCCGTCCCGGGCGACCAAAATCCGCCAGTGCTCGGAGTGATGAAAAAATCGGCATCGTTCGTGTTGAGCGCATTTCCATTCCAGACGCCCAAGTAGCTTTGCCCGGCATTATTGAAACGAATGTCAAGCACCATCGTCCAAATCTCGATGCCATCTTCGGTACCGCCGTCGGTGGCTCCATCGATGCCTGTGCGAACCGTGTAGCCGTCCGTGCTGGACACGCGGGTCGTGAAATCGAGAACCGTCGCGCTGCTGCCGCCGACCGTCTCGGTCACGAAAGAATCGGTGGCACCGGCTGCACCCTCTGCTGTCATGGTCGCAGGACCAAAATCCGCAGCCGTGGTCAATGAGGAGAACGACCAGTGAGTAGTCTCCGAAGTCGGTGACGGCAAGGTGGCGGAATGCACGGCAAAGGGAAAGAGCACGGCGGCAGTAAGCAGTGTTATTTTCATCACGGTAACAGCCCTCGATTCGAAGGCTAAGTATAGGGTATATATTCTAGGCTAGGATTTACGATTCTCTCCTGTCAACAAAGAATGCAGTTGTATCTGACATTGCAACAAACCCAGAACGAGGATCTTCCCACGAGCCAGGAGAAATTTCCCGATCATCGCGCGCGCAAGGTGCTGGCGTCCTGGTTCAATGCTGCCGCACAGATGGTGCCTCCCTTGGCCGGGCGAATCCATAGTCGGCCGATGGCCTACGATAAGGGTGACTGTGGTCACAAGGACAGAGAACCCCGCCAGAGCTGTGTGCCATGATGATCAGGGTTGCTAAAAAAATGGTTATCCTTTTTCAGGCACGTTTTTTTTCGGCTGCAGGTGGTAATCCGCGAAGTCCATGAAGCGTTGCCAGTCGAATCCGTCGATTGAATGTCCCCCATCGCGGATGTGGTAGCCGACTTCACTTTCAATGATTGCCTTGCCGACGGGCGGCGACTCCTCGGACTCGAGCCCTTTTTTACCGAGCAGGCGGTAGACCTCGCTGGCGTGGAATGCCGAGAGATATTCGCCGCGCCCGTCTGCCCAGGTGTCCTCGACCCCGCTGTGGATATAGACCGGCCTGGGAGCGATGCAGGCGAGCAGCATGTGCTGGTCCACCGGCAGGTCGTCTTCCTGCTCGATGAATTTCCATGCGTTGCGGCAGAGCCAGTAGGGGAACCTGGTGACCATCTTCTTGAGTGTCTCGCCTGACTTGCGGCGCCACAGGGCGGCACCGGCACAGCCTGACTGGGCGGAGATCGCTAGCGCGAAGCGCTCGTCCTGGGCCGCGGTCCAAAGTGTTGCCTTGCCCATTTTCGAGTGACCCATGATGGCCACGCGAGTGTGGTCGATGTCATCGTCGGTTTGCAGGTAATCCATTGCCCGCATCGCCCCCCAGGCACAGGCGGAGAGCACTCCCCACTCGTGTGCCTTGGGAAAACTCTGCCCATCAGGGTAAAACAGGCGGTGGATGCCCCTGAGGAACTCGACCTCGTTGTGCCTGACCAGGTCCTCATGGTAGACGGCACAGAACCCGTAGCCACGGTCAAGGAAATCTTTCAACGGCCAGCCGTTCCTGAGTTTTCCCGGCCTTAAGATTGATGCCTTAAAGTCATCGGAGCGGGTGTTGTTGAAACTGTGCTTGAGGAAGGCGGGAACCGGACCGTTGACCCCGTTGGGGACGAATACCAGAAAGCGCATGGTGACTGATCCGCGCTTGTTGCTCAGCTTGATGTCGATGTCCTTGCGGGT
>CAWVVE010000212.1:0-4909 GCA_963933075.1 uncultured Verrucomicrobiaceae bacterium
CCCCAGTCACCCGGCATTCGCACCCTTCTGGCTAAATCAGTTGAAATGGAAAACTCACCGGAAAGGGGATATCGAAAACCTTCCAGGTAATCAAGCAGCCTCAGGTTTCCAAATACAGTGATTAGTGATCGCAGCAGCGGTATAACGAAAAGTCGGGTTACCCGGCCATACATGCGATCACTAACCCGGCCGTAATAACTCTTACAGTAATCATAGTCCAATGCCGGATGAACCGTCGGCATACAGAGCCTCGCCAGCATCTCCCGGTGATAGGAAAGGATATCTGAATCATGCATTGCAATGATTCCTGCATTCCCTCTGGCCAGGATAAAGCCATATGCCATCCAGACATTGCACCCCTTCCCTGGAATGTATTCAGTGATCTGAGCCGCCTTAAGTTGTTCATAAACCTCAGCCATGCGAGGGCCATCGTTCCAGATAATGAAATGCTTCTGGGGCAAGCGGGCAAAGAACTCCTTGGCCCGGACAAACTGATCAGCATCCATCCGGTTCATCGAGATGATCACTTCACTAATAAAGTCGACCTTCTCAAGGTGATCGAGAATACCCGGCAAGGCAGGTCCCTCAACCTCAGAGTAAAGAGCCGGCATCACAAGCGAGATAGGCTTATCCTTGCTGAACTTCTTCAACTGCTCCTGCTGGAGATCGAAGCTGGGATCGGCAAGCTGGTGTAACGTGGTTACTAGACGATGCTGGTAAAAATCAGGCACGGGTTGTCTGTCTATTGTCGGCAGGCATCAGCAGAGCCCGCATGATAAAGCAAATTGCACATGCCGTCTTCATGAATCCGTTTCACTGTCCATTTCGCCATTTATCTCCGGATCCTCCTCCGGACTGAGAATTTCCTCCTCAATTCCCTGCCTCAAACTCTTCCCGATAAACGGCCTCACGAGGCCGTAAACAACGTAGAGAACCATCAGCAAGGCCGGCATCCATTGGTAATACCAGATGGTAACCAGCAATAAAATAACCACCCCGGCCATCCAGGGAAGAGGACGGTGGGTTTTCCAGTTCAAGTTCTTGAAACTCGGGTAACGAACTGAACTTATCATCAGGAATGACAAGAACAGCATCAGCACAAGGAAAACGATCCGCAACCTGCTCAAGTCGGGCTCTTTGTCCGCGATCCAAAGGACAAACAAGGTCAAAGAACTAATCAACCCGGCCGCAGCCGGAATCGGGAAGCCCTTGAAGTAACCACTACTCGTCCCGCCATGAGCTGCAATGCAGTTGAACCGGGCAAGGCGCATTCCCCCGCAAACAAGAAAAATCGAGGCGACAATAATCGGGAAACTGCCGGCGAACTCATTCATGATGACGCTCTGCACCAGCAACGCGGGAGCCACACCAAAGGAAATAATATCGGCAATGGAATCAAACTCCTTACCAAAAGGGCTGTCCCTCCCGCCGAGCCTGGCCAGCCTGCCGTCCAGGACATCAAAGAGGCACCCCGCCAAAATGAACCAGATGGCCCGCTCAAATGCGGGCCTCGATTCTCCAAGAGCATCGATTCCCCCGTTGGAGATCGCGTTAATGATGCTTATAATGGCGAGAAAACCACACACAAGGTTGCCTGCCGTCATGAGGTTCGGCAGCAGGTATATCTTGGGTTCGTAGTCTTTTTCCTCTTTCACCGATAAATCGCAAAGATTTGCACGCAATAATATGCGAGTTTTTAGTAGTTCCCAACTGATTTCGATGAATACCCATCCCCCTATCGCCGATACGATCACAATGGTTGAACTCATGAAAGTGATGCCTGGTGCAAGGCGCGCCCTCTTTATGAAGTATCACATAGGAGGCTGCCAGAGTTGCGGTTTTCAGGACAGTGAAACCCTCGCGCAAGTTTGTGAGCGCAATGATAACCTGCCCATGGCGGAAGTGATCGCCCACCTGGAGGAAAGCGCCTCCCATGATCTTGCCATCCAGATATTGCCCGATGAATTCAAATTAAAACTCGATGACAGTGCCACCATGAAATTACTCGACATCCGTTCACGCGAGGAATTTGAAGCAGTAAGGATCAATGGTTCGGAGCTACTTACCACAGACCTCCAGCAGGACGCCTTCGCCACATGGCACCACAGCCAGCAGGTAGTAATTATCGACCATAAAGGCGACCGCTCACTGGATGTGGCAGCATTCTTTATTGGCCATGGCCTCACAGAAACACGCGCCCTCCACGGCGGTATTGACGCTTATGCAAAGGATGCAGATACCTCACTGCCTCGGTATAACATTGAACTTGGCGATAATTAACCACCCTCACAGGAACACCAAGCGACCTCATGATGCACAAGAATGCTGCCGCCTCCACGATATGCATCACCAGCCTGCTCATCGTTGCTTGCCCATTGGCTCAATGCTCTGAGCCCAACTGGCCGTCCTGGCGGGGACCTTCCGGCAACGGTACCGCCCCCGGAAACCAGAGGCCCCCTATAGAATGGTCGGAGGAAAAGAATATAAGCTGGAAAATAAAGCTTCCCGGTCTGGGGCACTCCACTCCCGTCGTCTGGAAAGACAAAATCTACCTTACCACCGCGATCCCCTTCGGGGATAAAACCATTCCCCCGGTAACGGACAACGCCCCGGGATCACACGATAACCTTCCGGTGGCACAGAAGCACCGCTTCCTCGCAATGTGCATTCAACGCTCTTCCGGAAAGATATTGTGGCAAACAACATGCCACGAGGCATTTCCACACGAGGGCGGTCATCGCAGCGGCAGCCTTGCTTCAGCCTCACCGGTCACTGACGGCAAGCACCTCATCGCATACTTCGGTTCCCACGGCCTCTATTGCATCGATACCATTAACGGAAAGATTGTCTGGGAAAAACTGCTCGGCAAGATGTCCACAAAACACGCTCATGGAGAAGGATCTTCGCCAGCCCTCTCCGGCGATACCGTCGTTATCAACTGGGATCACCAGGGTCAATCAGCACTCTTCGCTTTTGATAAGTCCACCGGCAAACAAAAGTGGAAGGTTGAGCGGGGGGAAGTAACTTCATGGTCCACCCCGCTGATTGTACACAATGACACGGCAACCCAGGTCATCGTAAGCGCCTCACACAGGGCACGTGGTTACAATCTTGATAGCGGCGAAGTCATCTGGGAATGCAGTGGCATGTCCCGCAATGTTGTAGCCTCCCCGGTGTCTTCTGACGGTGTCGTCTACCTTGGTTGCAGTTATGACAAGCGGGCCATGATCGCCATTAATCTAAAGGGCGCAAAAGGTGACATCACCGATACCGAACACATCTTATGGTCAACAAATAAACGCACCCCTTATGTTCCCTCTCCGCTATTGTATGGTGACACCCTTTATTACCTGAGTCATTACCAGGGTATCCTCTCGGTAATCCATGCCAAGTCAGGGGCAACAAAAGCCGGTCCATTCAGAATCGACTCACTGCGGGACATTTACGCATCACCTGTGGGCGCCGCCGGCCACGTTTACATCACATCAAGGGAAGGACTGACAATTGTAATTACTCATTCCAAAGAACCCGAACCGGTGGCTGTCAACAAGCTGGACGATAATTTCAGCGCATCAATTGCCGTGGCTGGCAACCAACTGTTCCTCCGCGGTGAAAAGCACCTCTACTGCATTGCCGAGAATAAGCAGGATCCCTGATCCCCGTTTACATCAAGTAAAAACAAGAGGGCGCTCAGGCCAGATCGAATCCTTCAGCCTCGGCAAGAGTTGATAATGCATTCTCCATTATCAACCGGGCATTGGCAGTTTTGCGATGCAGGAAGGAATGTAGCATTACATCCTTCTCATCCCGACTGGCGCATTGGCGGCAATACAATTCAAAAGCGTTCAATGCCAAAATAAGAGAAGCCAGGTGATGCGGACATTCGCACTCAATACTGGTGGATATCTCCGAAACTCTAGCGAGTAATTCATCGGAAAACTGACGATCATGAATCTCACTTGCCGCTGGCTCAACAACAGATTCCACCACCTCATCATCCGGCAATTCATTTAATGATAAATTCCTTATCTCGGCCATGGCAAGATCCGCCTCACAAACAGATTTGAGATCTGCTGCAGATATTGGTGAACGCATGGCGGTTATTTTGCTGGAATGACTTTCCATTATCAATGCCGTCTTCTCCTGCGTGAAATGATAGACAACAATTGCACGTGAAGCGCCCGTCTCCTCCGTCCTGCTCTTGATTAATTCTATCGTGTCAGGAAAGACCGTTGCGCACTGAATAATAACGAGGTCCGCCTTGCATTTATTGGCCGGCAGGCTGGTCCATTCATTGATATCTGCACATTTCAAGACGATCTCAGCGCGCTCGCCCAATCCGGAATCCGACTGGAGCAACTCGGTAATTTGAGGCCCAATCACAATTACACGGAAATTATCCACTACATTTTCCTTACTCTTGACGGAACCTGTTTTGTTTTTAGCCATAACCTATTTTTTGTTAATTTTTCTAGAGCAAGTTAGCATTCAATTTCGAATCTTTTGACAGCTTTAAATATGCGTAATTACAATGATTGGCAGATATAACTTCAACTCTCACGGTAACATTACGTCATCATCTTTTTTCTCAGACATTGAACAGCGTATTTTCTCAAACGCATACCGGATCCTGGATTTCGCGGTGCCCAGGGAAATTCCCAGTGAATCAGCCACCTGCACATGAGTCATGTCAGAAAAAAAAGCCAACTCGACAACTTCACGCTGTGCAGCAGGCAGGCTTTGCACCATTGAACGGATCAGTTCGGCCCGCTCTGTGCCTTCCATTGCATCTGCTGCTGTCTTCACATCCACCTGTGAAATATGAAACTTTGCATCATCACGAATATCACAAGCCGGGATGCGCCTTTTCCGCGCACGAATCTTGTCAATGCACCGGTTTTTCATGATG
>CAWVVE010000213.1:0-4905 GCA_963933075.1 uncultured Verrucomicrobiaceae bacterium
AAGTGTTGAGGGCAGTGAGCTGGTTGCGGCACGCGGCGGGCTTGGAGGCGAGATCCTGGGGGAATCCCGCCTGATCAAAGAGGGCAGCTTGAGCTATATGGAACTGGTTCCCGCAGCCAAGGTTGAAGGGACGTCCGTTGCCGGGGGAATCCTGCTCACCACTGATCCGGCCAAGGCCGGATTGCCTGTCGGGGCGATGACGGTGGAGGCCTGGGTGCAGTTGGATTCCATTCTTGAGTGGGGTGGAATTATTGGTGCCGTGCGTGACACGGGGGCTCAGGAAATGGGTTGGATCCTGGGGTATCGGGGCAATCGCTTTTGTTTTGGCCTGGCAACTGAAGAAGTGCGGAGCATTACCTATCTGCATGCAGCATCAACTCTGGTCACGAATGCGTGGTATCACCTGGTGGCCACCTATGACGGAACAGGCAACCAGCGATTGTATGTTGACGGCAAGCCCAGTGCGCACAGTGAAACCCAGCGCGGGGCAGTGCTGCAACCCGATCAGCTATTCTATACCATTGGAGCCTATCGCGATGAGAACGATTATTTTCCGTTCAGTGGCAAGCTTGCTGGGATTTCTGTCTGGCACCGAGAATTAAAGCCGGAGGAAATTGCCGCACGGTTTGCAGCGAGGAAGGATCAGTTCCCCGGGATGGAGATTCCGGCCCCGGTGAGACCGGGAAAGGATGAGGAGTGGGCAACGTGGATGAGCGACAACTTACGTAGCGGCAGGGCGCCCGGAAGTGTTCAACTGCATTCCTCGGGGAGGCCACTCTGGGTCTATTACCCCGCCAAGCGCCCGGCGCCGGCCTGGCCGGAGACTGCACAAAGTGACCACTGGCGCCGTCGCGCCGGCCCGGAGACACCGAAAGTCACCTTTGATTGGGTCCACGATGTGGTGGTGTCGGGTGGACGATTGTTTTTTGGTTCATCCGCTGATGATGGCGTGCGCTGTCTTGATGCTAAAACCGGCCGCTTGCTGTGGACGTTTTCTGCGGGTGGTCCGGTGCGACTGGCACCGACGGTGAGCGATGGCAGGGTGTTCTTTGGCTGCGATGACGGGGCGCTCTATTGCCTGGAGGCAACCGATGGCACGTTGCGCTGGAAGGCCCGACCGTCAACAGTGCCGGACAGGCGTCTGCCCGGCAATGGCCGCATCATGAGCGTTTGGCCGGTTCGCACCGGTGTTCTGGTTAATGGCACCACCGGCTATTTTGGTGCCGGGTTGTTTCCCGGGGAAGGGGCCTACTATTGCTCCGTTGATTTGCGTGATGGCCGCATCATTGATGAAAAGCCGGTGGATTTCAGTCCGCAGGGTTACATTTTTGAGAATGGTGGAGAGCTCTTCGCCCAGGCGGGGCGCACCTCGACCAACGGGATTTTCTCGAGAGTTGCCAAGGCCAATACCCGCAAAAATCACCCTTCATTGGAGAGTCGTGTTTCCAAGGCAGTGCGGACGAAGTTTCCCCATGCCCTTGTCGAGACCCCGGAACTTGTCCTGGCAGGAGGAAATGATAGCGTCGCGGCTTTCAAGCCAGGCACTGAGGATCCGGTCTGGCAGGCGCAGGTTGATGGCCCGGCACGCGGCCTTGCCGTTGCAGGCGGGCGGTTATTTGTCAGCACCACCAAGGGGACCATTTACGCGTTCGGGGTAAAAACCGGCCTGCAGACGCACCGGGAAAGCAAGATGGTAAGGCCGGCAAGCGGCATCGACGCTCTCAGCGACGGGTCCGTGGAGCGTTTGATAAAGCAATTGCCGAGGCAGCGCGGTTACGCACTGGTGGTCGGCATGGGGAACGCTTCCCTGATCCGCGCGCTTGCGGAACGAACCCAACTCCATGTCGTTGGCATTGACACCGATGGGAAACGTATCGCCAGCCTGCGCAATGAGTTTCTTGCCCTTGGGCTTTACGGCGCCATGAAAAGTGAGGAGGGCAAGAGGGGCAGCGTGGCGTTGCAGGAAGTGGATAATTTCGGGAAATTGCCCTTTGTGGACGGGATTTTCAACCTCGTGACCAATGGAGCTGGAGGTGTCGAGGTGCCTCCCGAGGAACTGCAACGCGTGCTTCGTCCTTGGGATGGGATTGCAGTTTTCGGTGATAAAACATTGAAGGGTAAAGTTCCCGAAGGTTCCGGGAGTTGGACGCATGCCTATGGGGATACCGGCAACACGGCATCCAGCGGTGATGCACTTGTTGATGGCAGGATGCGCCTGCGCTGGTTCGGCCGTCCCGGTCCCGGGCATATGGTCGATCGTCATTTGCGCGCTCCGCCGCCACTTTCTGCCGGCGGTTATCTTTTTGTTCCCGGCCGTGACATCCTTTTCGGCCTTGATGCCCATAACGGCACTGTTTTGTGGAAACGCGAAATTCCCTCTTTCATGCGTGCCTCGATGTTGCGTGACTGTGGCAACCTTGCCATTGGAATGCAATTCCGGCGGGTTTTTGCGGCCAGTGGTCCGGATTGTCTGGTGATTAATGCCGGTAATGGTTCCACTGAGCGTAAGCTCTCGGTGAGATCCGCCGATGAGGAGTGGGGTTACCTGGCAGTTGCTGATGATGTGCTGATTGGATCCGCAGTCGACAAAGGAGCGGTGCGCAGGGAATTGAGCTATGCTGCGATTTGGGAGGGAGGGTATGGGGACAACAAGCGCGTTGTATGCAGCCGCAGGCTGTTTGCCGTTGACTTGAAATCGGGAAGGGAACTCTGGAACTATCGTCCTCGGGGGGCCATCGCCAACCCATCCATCTGTATTGAAAAAGGAACATTGTTTTTCCTTGAGAGCGGTAACCCGGAGACAATAGCGCGTGCTCTTACCCGGGAGAAAGGTGACAAAGGGAAATCGCAGGCAGGTCGCTGGGCTTATGACCAGCTGATTGGCAACAAGGGGGCGAACCTGGTGGCACTTGACCTTGGTAATGGCCGGGAATTGTGGCGCCGGCCGCTGCAGCTTCCCCTTTCCGGGCTCCAGACCTTCTACCTGTCGGCAAGTGCGGGTTCCCTTGTTGCGGTTCACTCGGTGAATACCGTGACCGTGCCCAAAGTCGCTGCCGGTGCAGAGCTCCCGCAGCAGGGCGAGGCGCAACCGAAGCCCCCGAAAAAACCGACCCTGCATTATGCGGTTGAGGTGATGGTTTCCGGCAATGGCAAGACCACCTGGGAGCACGGGTTTGATACCGGCAGGCAAACAAACCTGACTCACGGGGAACAGGATCTGCACCCGGTGATCGTGGGCGATCGCCTGATCATTGAGCCAAAGGTCTTTAATCTCTCTGACGGCAAGATCCTGTTCAGCTTCGCGCGGCAGGGCGGCGGTGGATGCGGGGCGATCAGTGCCTCCTCCAACAAGCTTTACTACCGGGCCGGGCACCCCACGGAGTTTAATCTCGAGAGCAAGAAACAGCAGTGGATCACCAGGTCAACCCGTCCCGGGTGCTGGATTAACATCATTCCCGCCAATGGCCTGCTGCTTGTGCCCGAGGGAAGTTCGGGATGCATCTGCAGCTTTCCGGTTCAGGCCAGCATGGCTTACGGATCCGAGTCACCCCGGCCGGCCGGGGCACCGGAGGGCAGTGCAGAATAGAGGGCCGGCGGGGGCCCTTTTTATTTGATGACGAGGTGGGTGTCCCCCTCGCGTTGAGCGGTATGCCCGACAATGGCTGCCTCTGCAATCCCGGACTGGAGGAGCCGGTCAAGGGCATCGGTGGCCTGTTCCTCCGGGAGGGCAACGAGAAGGCCGCCGCTGGTCTGGGGATCAAAGAGGATTTCCTGCCTGTCCACGGCGGCGGATGGCTCAAGGCGCAAATGCGGCATGGTTTTTTCGCGGTTGTGCCTGTTGACGCCGGTGGTGACACCGGCACGGTACATTTCCAGGGCCTGCGCCATGACCGGCAGGGCATCCAGTTCGATGGTTAATGCCGCCTCGGAGCCCTGCGCCATTTCAAGGGCATGTCCTGCAAAGCCGAAACCGGTGATGTCGGTGGCGGCATGCACTTCAAATTGCGCGAAGATTTCGGCGGCGGTGTTGTTGAGGGCGGTGACAATTTCAATACAGGCCTTGAAGGCATCGGGCTCCTTGAGCTTGCCCTTCAACTCGGCGTTGAAGAGCACCCCGCTGCCGATTGGCTTGGTCAAAATCAGCGCGTCCCCGTGCCGGGCACCGACGTTACGCCAGATTTTTTCCGGGTGGACGACACCGGTAACCGATAACCCGAACTTGGGTTCACTGTCTTCCACCGAGTGGCCGCCGGCGAGCACCGCCCCGGACTCGGTGATCTTGTCCAGGGCACCTGCGACAATGCGGTGCAGCTGTTCAGGCGGAAGTTTCCCCGAGGGGAAGCTGACAAGGTTCAGGCAGGTGATTGGGCGA
This sequence comes from uncultured Verrucomicrobiaceae bacterium, assembly GCA_963933075.1. GTDB lineage: Bacteria > Verrucomicrobiota > Verrucomicrobiia > Verrucomicrobiales > DEV007 > CACIUL01. The sequence goes on from CAWVVE010000213.1 coordinate 4,373, forward strand.
GCGCCCATGGCATAAATGTCACTGATGGAGTTTGCCGCGGCGATCTGGCCGTAGGTGAATGGGTCGTTGACCGGGGGCGTGATGTAGTCAGCAGTGGTGACGATGGCAATCTCCTCGGTAAGCTTGTAGACACCGGCATCGTCGCTGGTGTCAAAACCAACGAGCAGGTTGGGGTCCTTGTTCTTTGGAAGGCTTTCCAGGAGTTTACCGAGCCCGACCGGGTCGATTTTTGCGGCTCATCCGCAGGTCTTGGAAAGGCTTTGCAGGGTCGCTTTATTGAACATTGCCATGTCTACTGAGAGTTAAGGGGCAAATGCCGCCAGATCAAGTCGCATAGCGTGGGGGCAACAGGGCACGGGTTTTTCCCGGGGTGTCCGGGTTGCAGCCCTTCCCGGGAAGAGTGAGGGTGTGCGATGAGCTACCCGCTTGGCGCCTTGCTGCTGATTTCGCTTTGCAGTGGCGTGCTTGGGCAAAGCGTGCGCCGGCCGGGAAATGATGATGAGCTGCGCTATTGGCTGGAGAACATGGTTTGG
>CAWVVE010000214.1:0-4892 GCA_963933075.1 uncultured Verrucomicrobiaceae bacterium
CAGCGAGGAAGCTCAATTTCCTCCGGAGGCTTTCCTCGCTGACTGCCGATAAGGCAGGTTACTGCCCTGCGGCTCAGCCTGGTTATCAAGGTCCTTGCGCCGATACTAATGGGTTGGCGGAGGAAACTGGAGATCCTCCGGGAAGGTTACCTTTGGGTTCAGGGTGTCGTTCTGGACAAGGTGTACAGGTATGCCAAGCCGTTGCACGGCGGACACTTCATCACTTACCTGCAGGTTTTCAGCAAGCACTTTGGCAAAGGCCCGCCTCAGGATTTCTGCGCGGAAAATCTGCGGCGTTTCCATGGCCCACATCCCCTCACGGCTGACGTTCTCCTCAACCCGCAAATCTTTATCAGCACGCTTAAGGGTATCAGTCAGCGGGTGAGCGCTGGCAGCAGCCCCGTTCTTGTCAGCACAAGTGAGAACGCGTTCAATTTGTTTTGGCGTGATCCAGGGCCGGGCTCCGTCATGCACGGAGATAAAATCACAATCATTTCCCACATGGCGCAGTGCACATGCCACGGAATCACGCCTTGTATCACCACCTTTCACCACATGCGTCACCTTCATGAATCCCGCCTTTTTGATGACAGATGTTACATCGGCAAGGCGATCTTCCCTGGCAACGACAATGATGTCATTTACTTCCCGGGTATTTTCGAATGCGGCAATGCTGTGCATGATGACAGGCTGACCGCCGATTTCAGCGAACATCTTGTCAAAACCCATCCTCTTACCGGATCCGGCTGCGGTAATGATGGCGGTGAGGTGTTCAGTTGCCAATGTTTCTGGAGTGCCAGCAAGCCTTCGAGCTGGTGCGCTTTTGATTCAGCCTAGACGCTGCATGACTCCCGCAGACAGGGTCTTGTTGTCAACCCTTCCCGCGGCTTTCTCCTGCAGTATTTTCATGACTTGTCCCATTTCCTTCCTTGAGGTTGCCCCTGATGCGGTGATCGCCCCATCGATCAGTTGGGTTATCTCCTCTTCGCTGAGTGTTGCCGGAAGGTATTTATTGAGTATGGCGATTTCCGCTTTCTCATTATCGGCAAGATCCTGTCGACCGGCTGCCTCAAATTGCTCCACAGAATCATTGCGTTGCTTGATGGCAGTGCGGACAACACCAATTTCAGTGTTGCCGTCAAGTTCTCCTCCGGCACCGTGTTTTTCGATCGTCAGGTTGGTGAGAGCGGTCTTCAGGGAGCGCAATACGGCAAGCGTCGTGCTGTCCTTGGCGCGCATTGCATCCTTAAGGTCGGACATGATCTGGTCTGCAAGTGACATACCGCAACTCTCCAATGACAAGGGTCGGATGTCTAACCCTGAATCATGCGGGGGATTCATCTGCGGTAACGCGTAATTGAGGGATTTTCCGAGACATGGCCTTCGGGGAGGCTTAAAGGAGGTCAAGTTGTCGATGAACGAGGGAAAGTCAGTAAATTTTATTTCCGTGATTGGCGGGTTTGTTTTCGGCTTATTGATTGCAGTGATTGGCGGGTATTTTGTTTTTGCGTTGTATGTGGGTGGTCAACGGGCAAAAAACACACGGTCGTGGGTGGAGACACCCTGTTTGATCGTAAGGTCACAGGTGGAGGATCAGCGCCCCACCCCGAACAGCCCGATGCAGTATCTGGCTGTTGTCGAATATGAGTATAATTTCGGAGGAACAACCCGCAGGGGAAATCGTATTAAGCGGGTTGACGGACCAACTTCACATCGCCAGAGGGCAGAGAAAAAGGTGGCAGATTTTCCTGCAGGAAGTTCTGTTGTTTGCTGGGTAAATCCGGATGTTCCGCAGGAGGTTGTCCTCAGGCACGACTCAATGGCGCCATTGTATACGATCTGGTTCCCGGGGCTTTTTGTTGTTGGTGGTGCAGGAATTGTCGTTCGGGCATTAATGGGCATCAGGACCAGCTCAGGCGTGACTGCCGGGGGTTAGGCGGGGCTTGTTGTCCACGGCTGGATCCTTGCAGGTGCAAGGGAGCGCCGACGATATCGCGGGTTACTCTACTTTACGCACGCGATAAAACACAATGTTGCCGTCAAGGATCGGCTCGGCATCGGTAAATTCGCTCATGCCATCAGAAACTGTGGCATTTCCTTGCCATAACGTTTCCCATGCCAAGAGATCCCTTGATCGTTCAATGACGTAAACCTGGTCAGGGGATGATGTGAAAGTGATAGTGAACGATGTCAGGGTATTGAAACCACCATCGTGAGTCACGCTGATGATTTCCAGAGGTGCTGAACTATCCCCTTTGCCCGGGCTTCCTCCGGGCAGGCCGGCACTCCAGCTTGCCGGGTCGGCCGGATCAGGGGCCGATCCCGGGTCGTTGAGGACCAGTGAGGGACCATCACCATCAGCCTGCTCCGGCCATGGCTCAGCATCATTGTAGCGGAAGCTGTCGATAAGGTTGCCCTCCGGGTCAACCAGCGTGAGCCACTCGCCGTTGTTATCAAGGCGGTTTGAGTAATCACCGGCAACCGCAACATCCGGATAGCGCGCGGCGAAGGCCGCGCTGTTGGCGGCAACCACCAGCCTTTGCCCGGACTCGATCAGGGTTCCAAGCGGGAACTTGAACTCAACGCCCTCAAGGTGGTCACCGGAGGCAATGAGGACGAAAGCGCTGCCGCCGAGGTCAACCTCGCCCCCGCTGATGTTCATCACCTCGATAAACTCAAAGTCATCCTGGTCAAAACCGGGATTGACCAGTAACTCCCCGGCATCCGCCTTCCGCGGGTGGTAGTGCACCTCGCTGATGAGGATATTCTCCGCCGTTGCAAACGGGGCCGTGGTGAAAAAGGCCTGGTTGAGCGCGCTCCACTCGCCGCTTGCCGTGTTGTAGGAGCGTGACTTGATCCATACAGGCGTGGTGATCGCCTCGGGAATAATCATGGTGATGCCGTTTGCCTCGCCAGCCGGCCGGCCTGTTAATTTCATATTGAAGCTGAGATCCGAGCTTGAGGGTGCGTTTTGGTGCATCTCAACGGCAATACTGTTGCTGCCGGCGGCAAACGCTGAGGTGGGGATACTCACGATGTCGATCGCATTATTGGCGACCACATTGCTTGAAAACTCGTTATAGGCGGCATTGGCACTGAGACCGGAATGGCGGGCAACTTCGGTGCCGTTGACGTAAATTGCATAGGCATCATCATAGGTGATAGCCAGTTCGAAATTGCCGAAAACCGCCGGGTTCTCGATATCGATTGTTGTGCGGAAGTAGGTGGTCGCGTAGCGGCCGTTAACCGGCCCGGAGTTCACAATGGTTGCCTCGTCGTTGTCACCATAGCCCAGTTCAGAGGGGCCTGCAGCCCACCCGGAATCATCAAAGTCAGCGCCACGCCATGCTGTGCCCTGGTCGGACCCATCGTCGAGATATTGCCAGGTATCCCCCCTGCTGGTGTATTCGGTTGTCGTCACTCCGCCGGGACCGCCTCCGGCCGTTAATACCCCGGCCTCTGGATTTGGATTTCCCCCCAGCAGGCGGGGGTCAAGGTCATCCTGCCAGTCTTCGGTACCAGGTGCATTAGTGCCAATCATGTAGTAAACACGGGTTACCTCAGACGGGGCATTGAGGGTGATCTTGCTGCCCTGCGCGACAGTGCCGCCATGCTGGCTGTAGGAAGGAGCAGCAAGGTCGGGATACAGGTCGGCGGTGCGCAGTTGGCCGAGGAATACATCACGGCGGGGATTGATAGTGTTGGTGATGAGGTTAACCGCACTTCTCCAGTCCCATTCACCGAGTGCTCCTGCCCACCACCCGGTTTTGGAGTCTCCCCACCGTGCCGCCTCGGCGATGATTGCTTTTTCCACGACCAGTCTTCTTTTCTCGAGCAAACCAAGGACACTGGGTGCTGTCAGCAGGCCTTCGTTGTAGAGCACAGAATGGGCACGGTCAGCAAATCGCAGGCGATATTCTTCAGTGCTCTCTTCAAGGTCAAAATGCATGAACCCGGGATTGCTTCTCCAGTATTCGTTGCGCTGGCTCCATCCATTGCTCGTGTTGATGCGGTCATTGGCGCCATTCCACTTGTTGCCAGCCCCGAGGGAGTGTTCACCGTCATGCACGAAAAACTGGAAACCCATGTCACCACGCTCACGGTTGCGGGTGGCAAACCAGTTATTGGAGGCACCGCCAAGGAAATCGGAGAGGGGCGCATCGTAGTTGCCCGTGTAGCCGATCAGCAGTGTATAATCGATGAGGTTGTCGACATCGAGATAAACAGGTAACTCGGGATTACGTGAACCGTCAGTATTGAGTCCCTGCATTTCCATGAAGCGTTCAAGGGTCGGGGAATTTCTCTGGTCACGCGTCATTGTCCACAGGATGTGCCAGTCACTGCCGTTTATCATGGAACCATCGGTGGCTTCAGTATTATAGCCTCCATCATTACCGGCGGATTTTAAGGTATCATAATCATCGGCATCGCCTCCCAGGTAGGCTTCGCCGAAAGTGGCCTCTGCGCGTTCCTGTGTCATGAAAAGGCCCCAGTAGACGCCGTTGAGGTAAAGGTGGTAGTAACGCGACTTGGTATAGGGTTGGCCGATGGCTCCCTGTAGGTCCCGGCCAAGCACCTCACGCAGAAAGGTGTTGTTGCTATCCCCGTTGAAGGACCATGAGTAGTTTTGCGCGGTGCGCAGGTCGATCTTGTCGAACCGGTCGACACCCTCCCCCTCAAAGAGCGGGTAGTTGAGCTTCCCGGCACCGTATTCATTACGGAAAAACACCCGGAAGGCGTGCTTCGGGTTGCTTGTGGAGCGACTGTAGCCACCGCGCACCCTAATTCCGCAATTGCTCTGGACGTTGTCCTTGATGCCACCGGTATCAAGGATTTCAAATGATGCTGATCGTTCCCAGAACTTGCCTCGCGATCCCGGGTTGGTGTAGATG
>CAWVVE010000215.1:0-4891 GCA_963933075.1 uncultured Verrucomicrobiaceae bacterium
TTGCCTTGCCTGATCCACGCAGATCGTTCCTTATCCTCCTGCCCGCAGCGGAGTTGCAGAGGGTGGCAACAGAGCTTGAAAGCGTTGAGGAATACAGCCGGGCTCAGCAGCGTCAATATATCCGGCAACTTTTTGCCCGTGCTACTTCCTGCATGCTGGATCGGCAGGGGCGCCTGGTGTTGCCTGCGGATATTTGTGATGGCCTGGGGTTACGCGGGGAGGTGGTATTGGCTGGGGGCGGTGCACGCATTGAAGTTTGGCAACCCGAGAACTGGCAACGCAATTCTCAGGAGGAGGAAAGCACCTTTGCTGAGATTGCTGATCGAGTAGGCCTGTAGATTTTTCCCTCAACAAATAAGGAACCTCAACGATGACCACAAGTAATTGACCTTTATTCAACCACCAAGCAGCGCAGAAAATGAGGAAACTTCTCACACGGTTCCTGTCTTCAAACATCCTGAACCCGGTCGAGATGGCCGGCGTAAATGCACGATACCACCTGAGCCAATGGCCGGGTGGCTGTGCGCCAAAGCCTAATTTGTCCGGTAATCGCAATGAGGCATCATCCTGCGGGCCGCCATCGGGCGACACGTCGCGTTTTAAGCGTGCCAGGCAAAGCAGTAATGATTACCACCTGCCGGTTCTACTCGAAGAGGTGACGCATTACCTGGCACCTGAGTGCGGCAATCTTTACCTGGACGCGACCCTCGGTGGAGGTGGGCATTCAGAGCAGCTTTTACGCGTTGGGGCCAAGGTGATCGGCTTGGATCAGGATCCTGCGGCCTTATCATTCGCGCGTGCCCGCCTTGGGGATTACCGGGAAAGCTTTGGAGCCATACAGGGAAATTTCAGGGATTTTGGAGATATTCTGGAAACCATCGGGATCAGCGGCCTGGATGGGGTTTTATTGGATCTTGGCATATCCTCACGTCAGGTGGATGACGCGGACCGGGGATTTTCCTTCACCAAGCCCGGGCCTTTGGACATGAGGATGGACCCGGATGCTGAGGTTACCGCGGCGGAATTGGTAAACAGTTGTGATGAGGCGGAGTTGGCCCGGGTATTTTATCACTATGGTGAGGAGCGGGCTTCACACAAGGTTGCACGCGGCATCGTCGAGCGCAGGCAGGCCAAGCCTTTCCACTGCACCACTGATCTTGCTCAATTTGTGGAGTCACTAATTCCCCGCAGGGGAAGGATTCATCCCGCAACCCGTGTATTTCAGGCGCTACGAATCGCAGTCAATAATGAATTGCGTGCCCTTGAGGAAGCTCTCTCGGAAGTGCCCCGCTGGTTGCGGCCCGGAGGCCGGCTGGTTGTCATTTCTTTTCATTCACTGGAGGACCGGATCGTGAAGTCGTATCTCAAAAGGTGCAGTCAAGCTCAACTGGACCGTCCTGAGTGGCCGGCGCCCAAGGACAATCCCGAGCATTATTTCAAGCTTGTCATGCAGAAAGGGCTTACTCCCTCGCCGGAGGAAATAAAGGATAATCCGCGTGCCCGCAGCGCGAGGTTACGTGTGGCTGAGAGGTTGCAAGGGGCAGTTTCGAAATCCTGAAGAACTATGGCCAAGAATCAAAAACGTTATCAACGCCGGCTTGATGTAGGCTCTATTGTCTCGTTGTTTTTACTTGCGGTGGTAGTGGCAGTTGTTGCCTGTGGATTTGTAGGTATCAAGAATGCCCATGTCGAGCGCGGCGATCTGCGCAGAACGCTTGAGATGAAGATCGTCCTCATGGAAAAGGAGGTGGATAGTATTGATTTACGGATTTCCGCACTCTGTGACCGCCGCGTTCTGGCAAACATTCTACGAAAACATGAGAGCAAGCTTGTGCCGATCATGAGGAGCGAAGAGCTCCACGGATTGCCTGCGGAGCTGCCTCAGGCACTGGCATTGGCCAGGGGTAAAGCATCCAAGAAACATCATTAATATTAGCCTTACAGGTGGATAGCCGTTCCGTTTACAGACGCACTTTTGCCGTTACCGCCTTTCTGGTGGTGATATTCAGTGCGTTATCGGTGAGGGTTGTATACGTTCAGGTGGTCAATCATGACCGGCTTTCGAAGATTGCCAGGACAGAGCGACTGAAGCGTGAATATTTACCGGCAACCCGCGGCCTGATATTTGACCGTCATGGTGAACCGCTCGTGCAAAACCGGCATGTTCGTGATGTTATTGCCGACCGTTATCACCTGGTCGATATCCATGTTTGCCGAAAGGCTGTGGCAGTTGCTGAAGGCTTGAGCGTAAGGCAGGTGGCGCGGGAACTTGATGATAATGAGGTGCGCAGACGATTCATTGGAATTACGGACAACGTCCTTGATGAATTGCTGGGCAATGAGGGAGTGAGAGTCAGGGATATTGTTGCAGAGGGTGCCGGGAGGGATCGCGTGGTTGTATGCCGCGACCTTGAATTTGAGGAAGCCGAGAGGATACGTCGCGTGTTGCTTGAGAGGGGGATAGGCGGCTTCAACTTCGAGGATGCGATGAAGAGACATTACCCTAACCCTGATCGCTTGGTGCAGGTACTTGGATATACCGATGCTGAGAATGTCGGACGGGAGGGGATTGAGGCTGCCCTTGATAAGCAACTCGCCGGGGTGGCGGGATACAGGACGGTAGAGAGAACCCGTCGCTCCAGTGAGGTTTTGCCCGGGGTGAATGCCCAATCCTCGCCTGTCGATGGGGAAAATGTTGAGCTTACCATCAATATGGGGCTGCAGGAAATTGTTGAGGCTGCCCTGCAGCGGGCGGTCTCGAAATTTGACCCCGAGAAAATAATGGCGGTCTTCATGGATCCCGCGAGTGGGGAGGTCCTGGCCATGGCAAGTAGACCTCACTTTGACCAGAAGACGCGTAAAGGAATCCGCAAGATCCATCCGGTTGCCGACAGGTATGAACCGGGATCAACCTTCAAGATAGTCGCGCTTGCTGCGGCTTTTGATCAGGAACTCATTACGCTGGACTCAGTGTTTTTCTGTCACAACGGGAAATATCACGCCCCTGGTTTTTTTCTCAGTGATCACCGTGCTTTTTCTTACCTGAGTTCTCGTGAGATTCTTTCCCAATCAAGCAATATAGGTGCTTTCTTTATTGCCAAGAAAGTTGAGGACAGGTCGGGCGTCGGCACTTTTAATGATTACATAAAGAACTTCGGCTTTGGCAGCCGCACGGGGATAGAGCTTACTGCTGAGGCGGCGGGCATGGTGACCGGTCCGGAAGACAGGACCTGGAGCCGAACCTCACTTTCGCGGATTGCCATGGGGTATGAGGTTGATGTCACTGCCCTGCAGATGGTGTCCGCGCTCTCGGCAATCGCCAACGGCGGCAATTTAATGAAGCCGCAGATTATCCAGAAGGTAAGTTTACCTGGGGGTGAGGTGATCTATCAGTTGCAACCCAAGAAAATCCGCCGCGTGATTAGCGAGCAGGCGGCAGGCATGATGGTGAATGCACTCACCGCTGTCGTTGCAGATGGTGGCACGGGAGAGAATGCCACGGTCGATGGTTTTGTGGTGGCAGGAAAGACCGGGACGGCCAGGAAACCGCGCGCCCAGCGCAACAAGGGATATTATCATGGGCGCTACGTGGTCTCCTTCATGGGATTCCTTCCTGCAGAGAATCCCAGGCTTGCAGGCATTATCGTTGTTGATGACCCGCAGAATGCAGCCCGGTATGGCGGCACGGTTGCTGCACCGATTTTCTCCGAGATAGCATCCGCAGCCATGCCCAGCATGGGCATCAGGCCAACGGCGCTACCGCGCCGGATGATTAAAAACGTTCGCCGCAAGGTGAAAATTCCAGAGCAACGCCACGAATTGATTTTGAAGAATTGATGCGATTAAACACGTTAGCACAGGCTGTGGAGGGCGCGATTGTCTCCGGGGAAGCTGATCCGGAGATCAGTGCGTTGTGTTATGATTCACGGCAAGCCTCAGAAGGCGCGCTGTTCTTCGCGATTGGCGGAGGCAATGCTGACGGGCATGAATATATAGGGCAGGCAATCAAATCCCGGGTTGCAGCTGTAGTTGTTGACCGCAAGGGAATTGAACTTGCGGTGCCAACCCTGAGGGTTGCCGATAGCCGGAGAGCCATGTCTGTAATTGCGGATGTGTTTCACGGCAGGCCTTCTACGTCATTGAAAGTTGCCGGAGTCACGGGCACCAATGGTAAGACGACCACCGCGATGATGCTGTATCATTTGCTGAATGCCGCTCATCGGAATTGCGGTCTGCTTGGCACGGTGAAATATGATCTCGGGGAGGAAGATGCCAGAGTTACCCGCACGACGCCCGAGTCTGCGGACCTGCAGGGCCACCTTGCAAGGATGGTGGAGAACGGCTGTGTGGCGGCGGCGATTGAGGTCTCCTCACACGGGATTGCCATGAAGCGAACCGCTGACGTGCGGTTTGATGTCGCGATTTTCACCAACTTGTCCCGCGATCATCTCGATTTTCATGGAGACATGGGCACTTATTTTTCAACCAAGCGTGGATTGTTTGAGCAGATTGCATCCTGTGAGGACACGGAAAAGCCCCTGGCTGTTATTAATCGCGATGATCCATCAGGAAGGAAACTGATGAATGATTTCCCGGAGGGACGTGCCTCGGTGGTTTCATACGGATTGGCGATTGGTGCGGATTATCTGGCCAGTGACCTGCGCCAGAGTCGTGAAGGAATCGAGTTTAATCTTCAGGTTGGGCGCAGGAAGCTGCGGGCAAAGATTCCATTGATTGGGAAGTTTAATGTATACAATGCGCTTGCCGCCCTTGCGGCAGGAGTGGGGATGGGTCTCAACCTGCGCGAGGCGGTCAAGAATCTTGCCCGGTTCCCCCAGGTTCCGGGTCGGCTCGAAAGTGTTTCCGATGGCAGGGCTTTCGATGTTTATGT
>CAWVVE010000216.1:0-4887 GCA_963933075.1 uncultured Verrucomicrobiaceae bacterium
CCCGAAGGTAGCCACCGGTGACGGTGTAGCAATGGCTTACCGTGCCGGTGCAACAGTGGCCAATATGGAGTTCATTCAATTCCACCCAACCTGCCTCTATCACCACGATCTGAAAAATTTCCTCATCTCCGAGGCTGTCCGTGGTGAAGGTGGCATCCTCATTGGCAAAGACGGTAATGAATTCATGTCCGCATATGACCCGCGAGGCTCACTCGCCCCGCGGGATATCGTTGCACAGGCAATTGACCACGAGATCAAGCGTACCGGGGGGCCATGTGTCTATGTCGACATTGCCCATCGCGGCAAAGACTACATCAAAGAACGCTTCCCCAATATCTATGAAACCTGCCTATCGGCAGGTATCGATGCCGCGAAGCAACCCATCCCGGTAGTCCCCGCCGCCCACTATCAATGCGGGGGCGTAAAGACAGATATTGATGGAGCCACTTCCATAGCAGGACTTTATGCCGTTGGTGAGGTTGCCTGCACCGGCCTGCACGGGGCCAACCGCCTTGCCTCAAATTCACTGTTGGAGGGAGCCGTTATCGCCGCGCGCACCTTTGAACATATCATGCAGCATCAAAAGCCGGTTAATGAAACGAAAAGCTACAATGTGCCGGATTGGATCAGTGGAGGTGCTGAGAATGTCGATGAACTGGTCGTCATCTACCACAACTGGGATGAAATCCGCCGCCTCATGTGGGACTACGTGTCCATCGTGCGCACCGACAAGCGACTCAAGCGTGCCTCAACCCGCCTGCAGAATCTCCGCCGCGAAGTACAGGAGTTCTACTGGAACTTTAAAATCTGCCCGGAACTCCTTGAATTGCGCAACCTGGTCGAGACTGCCAGCCTGATCGTCGAATGCGCACAGAGCAGGCAGGAAAGCCGCGGCCTGCACTACACCCTTGATTTTCCCCCCTCGAATGCCTCAATACCACCACGAGGCACCCTGTTGACACGGGAATCAGTTAGCGGATAGACGCAACCCTCCGGACCCGCCTACTTCTGCTCCGCCTGCGCATCATTCATCTCATGCCCGAACTGCATCATGTAAAGGCGCCGATAAATGTCGGATGTCTCCATTAACTCGGCATGGGTTCCCACTTCGCATACCCTGCCCTTGTCCATCACCACGATCTGGTCAGCATTGAGTATCGTCGACAAACGATGGGCAATAGCAATGGTAGTCTTGCCCTTGGAGAGTTCCTCAAGTGCCGCCTGAATGTATTTTTCCGCCTCGGAATCAAGTGCTGAGGTCGCCTCATCAAGTAAAAGGATAGGAGCATCACGGAGAATGGCCCGGGCTATGCTTAGTCGCTGTTGCTGCCCCCCGGAAAGTTGACATCCCTTGTCCCCGACCTTGGTATCATAGCCCTTATCCTGATCAACAATAAAATCATGGGCATGGGCAAGCCTAGCGGCATGCTCGATCTCCTCACGGGTGGCATCCAGACGGCCATAACGGATATTCTCATAAATGGAATCATGGAAGAGGAAGATGTCCTGATTCACCACGCCAATATTATCACGCAGGGAATGCTGCTTAATCTTGCGTATATCAATTCCGCCAACCGTGACACGCCCCTCGCGCGGTTCATAAAACCGCAGCAACAGGGAAAACAGCGTACTTTTCCCGGCCCCGCTCTGTCCCACCAACGCATAGGACTTGACCCGTTCAATACTGAAATCAATATCAGTCACGGCATCAGCCCGCTTACCGTAAGCAAAGCTTACCTTCTCAAAGGCGATACCGCCTTGCACGCCATCCAGTTCCACGGCATCCTCGGCATCCTGAATCGCCGGTTCACGCTCCATCATCTCAAATACCTTGGTCGTCGCCGCCAGGCACTTCTGCATGAGGATATGAAGACGGCTGAGTGTCTTGGCCGGCGGGTAAAGCAACACAAGCCCGGCCTGCAGGGCAAGGAAATGGGCGGCACCAAGGTCAGGCCTGATGGCCACATAAAGCATTGCGCCTGCCACCCCGAATGAGGCAACGGTCTCAACCAGGGGGCCCACCAGTTCCATTGCCTTGCGCCAGCGCATGATGAATTTCATCATCTTGTTGTTGGCGGTAGTGAACTTCTCTATCTCGTGCTCTTCCCGCGCATGGCTTTTTACCACCCGGATACCGGCGAAAGACTCCTGCATCACCACCATCAGCATGCCCGCCTCCTCTTCTTCCTTGCCGCCCGTCTTGCGCACATTACGGCCAACTACAATCACCGGGATAATGCAAATCGGGAATAACACCAGGGCAGCCAAAGCAAACTGCCAGTCGATAATGAAAATTGCCACCACGGCGGAAAGCACAGCGATCGGCTGCTTGACGATGTCACTGGCAACAGTCGTCAGCGCATGTTGTGCCATGCGTGTCTGGTTAAAGACCGTCTGTATCAATTCCCCGCCCTTCTGCTTATTGTAAAAGTCAAGGGACTGGCCCATCAGTTTGCTGAAGAGCTTGATACGTATATCACTGAGCACGCGCAGACTGACCCACAGCATACAATAGGAATTCATATATCCGCAAAATCCCCGCACCAGCATGATCGCCGGTACCAGCATGGCAGCCACCAGGAGCGATCCCGTCAAGGCTGACCCCGTATCCAGCGCAGTAGATTCCTTGAACGCAGCGCGCACGGCATCAAACGCTCCGCCGCCCTCTGTAACAGTTTTGTCAGGTAGCTTTTCAACGAGTTTCTCGAATTCCTTGGTGCTATCCTTGCTGCCAAACACCTGCTCACCAACATACTTGATGGTAAGCACCATCCCCCCGTTCATCAGGCCATAGAGTGCTCCAAAAAAAATGCCGAGGAAAAACCGCCCCTTATAAGGCTTCAGGTAACCGGCGAGTTGGCGATATGGGCCAGCCCCTACTTTCAGAAACTCCATTGTGGACATTCCTGCGATATCCTTGCGGGAAATCTTTTTCATCATGGCGGCTGATGAGAGCCAACGGCTTTACCGATAGCACGAATGCGCCTAGTGGTCGAAAGTTCCTAAGGAAAATCCTTTTTACCCTTTACTGTGAATGAGTTAAAATTCTCATTCCCATACTGAAAAACAACAATGTCGCAGATTTTTCCCGGTTTTCCCGGATCTGCCGTTCAAAAGCCTCCCTGCCCCTCTCAGCCTGATAATGGCCTGAGGACACGCTGCGACCATCTTCCCTAAGCACCTTACCAACCATGCCTGTGCGGCTAATACGCCAGCTAATAACAGGTATTAATGGCTGGACAGAAGGCCAACAAAGTAAACCTTGAATCATCCAGCCCCGCATGAACCTGATCAAAATAAACCTGCCCGTGATAAAACTATCGGCCTGCACGCTTTTTGCCGTTGCAACAATCAGCGCCGTTCACGGACAACCCAACAGGACCGTCTTTGACCGCTGGGACAAGAACGGTGACGGCAAACTCATTCGGGCAGAATTGCCCGCAAATGCGAAGGCGAATTTTGAACGTGTCGACAGCGACAGGAACGGCTTCATATCGCGGCAGGAAGATGCCATTTTTCGCAAGAAAACAGGACAATCAGCCGGCAAAAGAAGCAAACGGCCCCAACAAGCCAGTGCCTCAATAAAGATTGAACCGGATATCCCCTATGCCGGGACTGACAACCCCAGGCAAACCCTCACCATGATACTGCCGGTAAAACGCGGCACAAAGTCACTTCCGGTCGTGGTCTTCATTCACGGAGGCGGTTGGCAAAACGGTGACAAGCGATCCGGCACCGGGCAATTGGCAAAGTTCGTGGAAAGCGGGGAATATGCCGGGGTCAGCATCGGGTATCGGCTGACTGATGAGGCCCATTGGCCTTCACAAATCCATGATTGCAAGGCAGCTATCCGCTGGATTCGCGGCAACGCCGGGAAATACGGTCTCGACCCCGGGCATATTGGCGTCTTCGGCACCTCCGCCGGTGGACATCTGGTAGCCATGCTGGGAACAAGCGGCGATATTGATGAACTCGAGGGCCAGCTTGGAACATACCGGAAATTAAGCAGCAGGGTCAATTGCGTCGGCAACTTCTTTGGCCCATCGGCACTGCTGGAAATGTCGCGGTTCCCGAGCCGTATCGATCATGATGCCGCGGGTTCGCCTGAGTCCAAGCTGGTGGGAGGACCATTGCAGAAAACCAGGGAAGTCGCGTTGAGCGCCTCGCCAATCACGCATGTGTCAAAGGACGACCCCCCTATGCTTTGTATCCACGGGACCGATGACCAACTCGTGCCCTACAACCAGTCAGTGATCCTTGACCAGGCACTGCGCAAGGCCGGTTGCAACTCAACATTGATTACCGTCAAGGAGGGTGGCCACGGTGGATTCAACTCCCCCGAGATCGATAAACGCCTGGTCGCATTCTTTGCCAGGCACCTGCGGGGAATTACTGTGGAAACCAAGGGTGGAGAGATCCAATCCACAAGCAGGGAAAAAACCCGCCAGCAAGGGGGTAAAAAACAATAGCATGGGCCGATTGGTTGATTTCAGTTTCCGTCGCGCCATTTTTCGTTCACTTTAACGCGTGGCCAGACAATCCCGATCCTCCGGACAGCGCAGGCACCTGCACACCGACTTTTCCTCAAAAAGAAAAGCGGCGCGGGAGGACGAGCTGCCTGCAATCATCGAGGCCGTCGAGGCACCTCTGCTGCTGGTTCTCGACCATGTGCAGGATCCCCACAATCTCGGTGCCTGCCTGCGCACGGCAGATGCCGCAGGATGCTGCGCGGTAATTGCTCCCAAGGATCGCTCGGCTCCGCTAAACGAGACAGTGAGAAGGGTCGCCTGCGGAGGAGCTGAATCTGTTCCCTACATCCAGGTGACCAACCTTGTGCGCACCATGCGCAACCTGAAAGATTCAGGTGTCTGGTTTGCAGGCACCTCG
>CAWVVE010000217.1:0-4868 GCA_963933075.1 uncultured Verrucomicrobiaceae bacterium
ATAATGGTTCATTATATGCCATGGTACGCCTCCAAATCTGTTAGCGGTCAATGGGTTGGACGTGAGGTAGTCCTGCTGACGCACCCGCTCAGCAAGGATATCGAGGAAACCAAGTGGCTGCAGCTTCAAGTGGATCTTGGCAAATACGCCGGCACGACAGTGAGCATCGAGCTGAAGAACCGGGCCACGGGATGGTCCCACGAAGCTGCTTACTGGAGCCGAATCGAGGTCACAAACTAGAAATCATGCTGGGAGAGCGAAGCAAAGGCAAAGCCCTTCCCTTGGGCAGGGTAATCCTCAGCTTTGCCGTTCTGTCATTTATCACGCAGGCTGGTTTTGCCGGCCAATGGGAATACCTCGATAATGGCACGGTGCGCATCGGCATCGACAAGTCCCGCGGAGCCTGTATCGGTTACTTCGCAAGGAGTGCAAGCGGTCGCAATCTGCTCAACAACCGCGATGAGGGACGCTTTATCCAGCAGTCCTACTACGGGGCCCCTGACGGCTCGAGGTGGAACGGCAAACCCTGGGTCTACAACCCGGTCCAGGGTGGACACTGGAAGGGAAAAAAATCCCGACTGCTGGAATTTAACAGGAACGAAAAACACAAGACGCTCTCGGCCCGGGTTGAGCCTCTGAGCTGGGCCAGTGGTATCGCCTGCCCGGAAGCCGTCATGAGTATCAAGGTGGCCCTTGAGGGCGCCATGGCACGGATCGGTTTCCGCATGCACTACACCGGTAAAGACCAGTCATCAGTCAGGGACCAGGAAATGCCGGCGGTGTTCGTGGACGCCGCGCTTGCCAACCTGGTCTATGCGGAAAACGGCAAGCTTAAACGCCGGGTTCCCGGCTGGCCAAACGAGCGCGGCAGGGCTCCGGAAAACTGGCTGGCCTATCTCGATGAGAAGGACTGGGGCATCGGCATCTTCACCCCCGGCACGGAAATGTTCACCTGTTACCGCTTTAAGGGCAATGGCGGGAAGGGATCGGGCGGCTCGGCATGCTCCTACGTCGCCCCTTTAAGAAGATTCTCCCTTCAAAAAGGCATAAAGATCGATTACGAGGTATTCCTGACCATTGGATCAATCAACGAAATCCGCGACCGCTTCGCCTTGCTGAAAAAACGCCTCAACACTCAAAGCGCTAAACCCGAACCCAAGATACAGCCCTGAAAACACACGCTTTCTTCCTCTGTGCCCTGCTGCTTCTCCCGGCCTTCTCAGCTGCCCAGCAGGCTAACTTCAAGCGTCCGCAGGCCGCGCACCGAAGCAGCAAACCAGTGCCTGATCCATGGCTCGGCCACGGGCATGACAACCACCCGGAAATACGCAACGCCACTTACCTGAAATCCCCCGCGAAGATCCGTGCAATGCCCATTAAGGGCGGGGGAGACACCAGCAAACTGAGTTATCCGAAAGGCAGCGGCCTGCGCATTGTAGCCACCGGACACAGCTGGATGCGGCCTGGATTTGGCACCTTGCCGGAAATCGCCAAGGCTGCCGGGATTGAGCAGCGCCTGCGGGTCAACTACCGGGGCGGAGAACGTGGTGCGGCACGCATGATGTGGGAACTGGAAAACGGCATCCTTTCCTCAAAGAGCAAGCCGAACCCGGTATGCATGAGCGCCATCACGACCGGTGAGTGGGATGCCATGATGTGGGGCAGCTACACCAACGACCGGCCCGAATATTACTTCGGCTGGATCGACTTCTGCCTGAAATTCAACCCGAAGATGGAGTTCTACGTCTTCAATGGCTGGCCGCAGTGGGCTGATGGTTTTGGCAACGGGGACCGGAAACCAGGGATTGAAAACTACCGGGCCCGTGCAAAAAAAACCGCCAAGACCATCACTAGGCAGATTGCCGGCCTGGATAAACGCTATCCTAGCAAGGTCCACATCATGCCTACCAATGAGGCCATGCTGGCAGCCCTTGAACTTTACTTCGCGGGAAAACTCCCCGGTATCAAGGCGCTCAACAGGAAGACCGAGGGCAAGAGCCCCTCGATCTGGAGTGACGGCGGGCACCTCGGTGATGGCATGGCCTGGCTTGAGGGCTACGTCTTCTATGCCACCCTCTATAAGAAATCGCCCGAACTGATCAAGGAAAGACCCAGGCAAAAACACGTCAATGCCGAACTGGATGCCATCTTCCGCAAGATTGCCTGGCAGGCCGTCATCAACAACCCCCTCTCGGATGTCACCGATAAAAACGGCAACGGTATCGGTGATGAAATCGAGTCCCTGAAGAAAAAATGACGCGGGCGCTCCTGATCCTCTACACCCTGGGCGTCACCCTTTGTGCTGCCGTTGCCGGCAAGCCTAAGCGCCCCAACATCCTCTTCATCTTCGCCGATGACTGGGGATGGGGAGACCTCAGTTGCCACGGCCATCCCTATGTCAATACACCTAACATTGATCGCTTGGCCAGGGAGGGAACCGACTTTTACCGCTTCACCGTGGCCAGCGGGGTTTGCTCACCGAGTCGCACGGCCGTGATGACCGGGCATTTCCCGGCGCGGTACAATATTAATGGCCACTTCGCCTGGGTGCCCAGCAATGCGAAACGCAACATGCCCGACTGGCTGGACCCCTCGGCACCGCTGCTGCCGCGCTTCCTTCAGGCCGGCGGCTATGCCACGGCGCACTTCGGCAAATGGCACCTTGCCAACAACATGATCCCTGATTCTCCTCCACCCGGTGCGTATGGGTTTGATGCATATGGAGCTTTCAATTGTTCCGGCAAACAAATGCCGGTGCATGAAGATGCCAAGAACACTATCGCCTTCATTGAGAAAAGCCATCAGGCGGATAAACCTTTCTATATCAACCTTTGGCTGCACGAGCCGCACACTCCGTTTCACACTCTGCCGCAATACCGTAAACGTTTCCCCGATCTCAAGGAACGTGACAATATCTACGCCTCCGTCCTCTCCCATGCTGATGAACGCGTGGGCGAAGTGCTCAAGACCCTCGACCGCCTGAAGTTGGTGGAAAACACGCTGGTCATCTTTAGTTCCGACAACGGACCGGCCCGTGCAGGCAAGGCGACGAAGCTCGAGTCCATGTACGACTCCGCCACCGGCAAGGGGTTTAACATCGCCGCGGCCCGGGGGATCACCGCCGGGCGCAAAGGCTACAAGGCGGCACTCTTCGAGGGCGGCATCGGCGTTCCCTTCATCGCCCGCTGGCCGGGAAAAATTCCCGCCGGCAGGGTGGACAAGACTTCCATTTTCTCAGCCGTGGACCTGCTACCAACGTTTTGTGAAGTCGCCGGCGTTAAACTGCCTGACGATTACAGGCCGGATGGGATCAGCCAGATGGCGACCCTCAAGGGCAGGGGCACCCCACTGCGTGAAAAACCACTCTTCTGGAAAAGCCTCGCACCGTGGCCGGCCCGCAAGGGCAAGCCCGAACATTGGGTCTCCTACGTCGTGGCAAGCCAAAACTGGAAACTGCTGGCCAACCGGGATGCCGGTTACGTCGAATTGTATGACCTTCTCGCCGATCCCCTCGAGAAAACCGACCTCAAGGCACAACACCGGGAAGTGGTGAAAGAACTGCTGCGCCTGCTCAACCAATGGCAGGACACGCTGCCCGCCAAGCCAACAGGCAAGGTATTTTCAAGCCTGCGCAAAAGCTAATCCCCGGGACCAAGCAACCGGGCGGCGCGGAAAAATCCGCTGCTTGCCGGTTGGATGATGGCTTTAATCAGCTAGGCTTTCCCCGCCTGATGGCTTCATAAGAAAACAACCCCCCAGCCCAACAACAAAATACCAATCATGAAGCGAAGAAATTTCCTCCAGGCCGGTGCCCTCTGCGGAGGAGCTGCAGCCGGAACCGCCCATGGAGCAGAGGGCAACCCTTCAGGTGTCGCCGGTTACCAGTACCGGTTGCCCGGCTTCAAGGAAGGGTCCCGGTTGCTGTTCATCGGCGACTCCATCACCGACATGAAATGGGGGCGCAATGAGAAGGACCGCAACCACTACCTGGGGCACAGTTACGTTTACCTGATCGCCTCGCGCCTGGGGGTGGATATGCCGCAGGCGCGACTGGAATTCTTTAACCGGGGCATCAGCGGCAACAAGGTTTCTGACCTCAAGGCGCGGTGGCAGAAGGATGCCATTAACATGAAGCCGGACCTGCTCAGCATCCTTATTGGGGTCAATGACGTGAGTCGGGGTGGCACCGTGGAACAATGGGAAGCGGACTACCGGTTTATTCTGGATGCCAGCCGAAAGGCCAAGGCAGATTTACCACTGGTGTTACTGGACCCGTTCGTTTTGCGCTCAGGCAGACTGAAAATCCCGGAAGTATGGCAAAAATGGCGGGCAAAGGTCGATAAATACGGGGCTATCGTTGCGCAGTTGGCCAATGACTATGATGCCATCCACGTCAAGACCCAGGAAGTCTTTGATGAGGCGGCAAAGGCAGTAAGCCCAGAACAATGGATTTGGGATGGCGTCCATCCACTGCCTCAGGGCCACGAATTAATAGCGCGCAACTGGCTGCAGGTCGTCAGCGCCTGAATCCCCTGAAGTGCAGCACACAAATGTTCACCTTGATGTAAAGGCTGTTGTTGGCGAAATCCTATTCTTCTTGCATGGCAGGCATCCAGAAAACTATAAATAAAATGCGTAGAGATTGGCTTTCTTGATCTTGAAGACGAGCCGGACCCGGGAACCCCCTGCAGAGGATATTGTTCTTCCTGCTGCCCTCAAACTCGACGATGCCGCCAAAGAGAGGATTAGCCGGGTGTTTTTCCACCGTGCCGGGCATTCTCCCCCTTCTCGATGATCCGTGAGTCAAGGACCAGGTGACGCCGCCTTTCCTATTTCCCCCCCCTGAGTGTTGACTGCTCCGCGGTATC
>CAWVVE010000218.1:0-4865 GCA_963933075.1 uncultured Verrucomicrobiaceae bacterium
GGGCGCGGGCAGTTGAAAAAACACGCATTTCGGTCCGTTCACTGGGTGCCGCTCCACTGACCGGCTCAACCTGGCCAAAGCCGGTGGCAATGGTTGCAGACTTCCATACCTCATCGTCAAGCTTGCCATCAATAACAGGTGCCTGATCCAGGCGCACTGCCTTGATCTCGTTTTCATTACCCAGGGCATTGGCAGCCAACCCTGCAGAACCGGAAAGAACCAGAATTTGAAAGGCCGAGAATAGCGATGAACAACGGAGCATTTTTATGCCGGCCACCCCACTTGAGGGATTGTCGGAAATCTATAATAAATGCGGAGGCTAACCCCTTTGGCGCAGCTTCAGAAGCTAAAAGAACCCTTGCTCTAATCTTTACCTGTCTTGCCCCAATGCCAGCTAGGGCTTCATTTACAACATTACCGGTGCGGACAATTTTGCTCATAAAAGAGCTAACTATATGACTGCGAAAAGATTACTCTTCAGGTCAAAGGGAACTCCCCCTTCATCCTCCGGAAAAGAACACGCCGGCCGGAAGGCCCAGGTATTGATGTTCAGGGAACCTGTTGGAGCTTCTCCCTGAGTATTCCCGCCCGTATCTTCTCGAGGCGCTTGGTTAAATCCTCTTCAGGAGCTTCAATGGATCCCCCCAATTTCACCTTGGTCCAGACAAATCCCTGCACCTCCTCACCGAATATGGATGACTTATTGATTCCCAGCCTTTGAAGGAACGCACCCGGCACTCCCACATCCAGTAATCCTCCCAGCCTGCCGTCAGCATGGAGGGTTATACCTCCGCTCAAGCGGAAAAGTGCCGGATTTGTAGCCCTGAGGTCATATATCTCAAGCACCCCGGAGGTTCGTCTCAGGCGCCCCTCAACTGAATGAAAATCAATCCGGGCCAAAAGCGCCTCACCAAGGCCAATCGCCAGGCGCTGAAGAATCGCATGATTGCTGAAAACCAGATTGTTGCTCGAAAAGGATCCCTCCGCCAGCAAAGATCCTTTGCTCGCAAGCGACCCGGAAATATCTATTTCCCCGTTAATGTTACCCCTCAACTTGTCCTGCCAGAAAGCATGCACATTGTCACTGAGCGACAGGTCGGTGAATGGCGCAATCAGGCGGAAGTCACCCTTAGCCCCCGCATTGACAAAACCGCTCAGTGCCACGGAACCTTTTTTCCCGTCCACGAGAGTTGATTCCCTGACCTTGTAGTTTCCATTTTGAACCAATCCCTCAAGTTTCTCTATTGCAAGGCTCGGCCATCCTGGAACCTTGAAGTCCCCGGCCTTGAACCTCAGCATGAATGAGCCGTCAATCATGTCACTGATGTTGGCAACCGATCCTCCAATGAAGGGCTCCTTATCCAGTCCCTCTTCCTCCCAGTATAAGCTGCAATCGGCAATCCGTATACCGCTGCAGTTGATCATTCCGGGATCATGATCAAGACCAAGGCCGGCAAAAGTCATCAACCTTCTCCCCGTAATCACCCGCCCACCAATTCCGGCAGGCTCAGTGTCAAGCTCAGGCAAGCCAAATCGAAAGTGTCCTTTTTCCGCATGCACAGGCCCAAGGTGCCAGTCTCTTGAAAAGAGAGTCCAGGGATCCACTCTCGCCTTTAAATAGGTGAGCTCAGCACCATGGAAGAGACTGCCCGGGATATCCTCGATGACCGCTTTGCTGTTATCCAGATTAAGCCCGCTTAGCCGGAAAGATCCAAACCCAACCCCCGTATCAACAAGCCCGCTGACACGCTCCCCCACACTGAGACGGAACCTCTGCCCCCTGATCCCAAAAAGCATCAGTGTATAGAGACCCACCAGCAAAAGCACGCCCATGATGCTGCCGATCACTGCTATCCTCTTCAACAGCTGAATACGACGTTCCCTGATCTTCTTGGGTTGCCGGGAGCGCCGTTTACGTGTCCGCCTGACTTCCTTAATAACCTGCTGTCCGCCTGTATCCTTGATCAGTTCCACACTGATCGGCCGGTCGCCGGAATTCTCCTCCTCCCCGGAACGCAGCTTATCCAGCATTTCCTTGTGGGAATAATTGCTTTTCGTGGGCTGACGTTCATCAGGATTCATTATTATTCTACTGGTGCCTCAGTCTAAACCGATAAAAGGGATGAATCCTGGATAACGCCTGATAAAGCCTCCATTAACTTATTGCATAAAGGAGTCGTTCACAATCCCGTAACACAGGAATCAGGAACGGGCATTGACCCGTTGACCCGAGGGATCAATGACATTGACCTTCACAAAAAACATCACTGCGCGCAAGGTGCGCTCAACCCCCTTGGATCGGAAAAACCGCCCAAGCAATGGAGTGTCACCAAAGAACGGGACCTTGTCATCAACAGCGGTTCCACGGTCTTCAATAAGTCCACCGATCACAACGGTGGCATCATCCCAGACAACCACACTGGTATTTGTCCGCAATGTCTTGAAAACAGGTTGCAGGATACGGTTATCGGTCAGCTCAACAGGACTCACATTTCCAAAGATATCGGTTCCGCTGGTTGAGATTGGTGAACCATAGTTGATAAACCCTTCAAACTGCACAAACTCAGGCGCAAGGTTAAGTTCCACGGTAAAATTGTCCTGCCCAACAACAGGTTCCACCTCCAGGTGGGTTCCCAGGTTACGAACTTCAAAGGCGGTTGGGTGTGCAGGGGTAACGGGAAAACTTGCCGGAGCCTGTGCCTGACCCAGGCCACCACCACCAAAATTATTGCCGCCGTTGAAATCCTGTGGAATTTCAGGCGGATCGTATTCCGTCGGATAAGGAAACTCACGGATAATATCGACAGTCGCCCGTTGTCCTGAGCGGGTAACAATACTCGGCCGGGTGATCATGTCTGCACCCTTGGCCTGCGACAGGGAACGCATGACCATCTGAAACTGCGGGTCAGTCAATACTCCACCAACGCCGAAAACCCCCGGTGTCTTCAATGTCGCTCCAGTCCGGAAGACAGTATCGCCTCCGGCCAGCAGGATATTATTGATGGCATTCCCCTCGTTCCACTGCTTGCCCGTGCGCAATCCAGAGGTGATCGGGAACGAAGCCAGTGGACTGTTCGTCCCAGGCGGAATAAATGGAAATTCAGCACCGGCCTGGGCCTCAGAACCGCCTGCCGAAGTGTTCCCCTTCGTTCCGCCGCCGGCAAACACACGGTCTGAACCTGCAACATTGAACTGCCCGAGCAACCAGTCAAAACCGAGCTCATTGAGCTCCGACTGGCTGATATCGATCATGGACACGTGAACCTCAACCTGCTTCGGGACTTCATTAAATGAACTGTCTATGAAACTCTCGACCAGTTCAATATTACTTGGCGTATTACGAATAACCAAAGAACTGGAGCCGGGAATGAAGATGGCGCTTGCCCCCTCCGGGAAAGTCACCCCCTGTTTCATGAGAAACTCCTTGGCGCCAAGACGCTTGAGGGTAATACCACCATTGCCTGCCGCGACTCCTCCCGCGAAGGGATCGTCAACAGCATCGTCAGCTATCGGTGCCGTGCTGAGAAAGTCAGGCGGTACCCTGAAGCTCTTGATCGCCAGCTTTTCGGTAGCGGCATTTCTGGAGACAATGCTCACTGCAAATGTATCCACCTTGAACCGGGTTCCGGTATCGCGGGTAACATACCGGAGAATCTCGCCGATCGGTAGATTCCTCAGCTTCAGGTTCACATTGGCATTGCGGGCCACTTGATCTTCCGGATCAATGTTCAACACGAAGTTAATACCCTCCCCGAAATTATCCAACTGCTTGGATTTAATGGTCAAATATTCAACAACGTCATCAAGGGTGGCATCATCAAAGTTGATCACATCGATGAATATCGATTTGAGCTTATCCTCAAGGGATTGCTCTCCTGAACTGAGTGCCGTGGCATTGCCTCCCGTCAGGCCAAAACTGCGCGAAATCTCAACTTCTGTCTCCCATGCAGCATCGACCTCCCTGAGCATCTTGCTGCGGGTATGATCCCTGGAGGATCGGTGGTAGGCAACGATCTGCTTCTCAGCAGCTTCCATACCACGCCTGGCAGCCCGGTTAAAGCGATCGACACGCAGAACACTGGCATAATAATCAAGCGCCTTGTCAAAATCACCCAGCTCCATCGCCCCCCCGCCGAGTTGAAGCAAACGCTTTACCTCCTCGACATTTGCCAGGTGCTCGGGACTTCGGGCCTTGTTGTTCCACTCGGGATCCTGCAGGCGTTGCTGAAGCCTCAGAGCAGGTGCGTATGAAGGATCCACTGAAGGATCGAGTACCCTCTCGACAACCTGCTGCGCCTCGGCAAACTCTGCGGCTTTCACCAACCCAATGGCATAAAGGACAGAAGTCGCCGCATAACGCTGACGTGCCCTGTTTCGAACCTCCTCGGCCATTGGGGAAGGATGCACGCCATTATAAGCTTGAGCGAATTGCACAATGGCCTCCTTGTATTTTCCTTCAGCGACAAGCGTTTTCCCCGCCGCCAGAAACTTCTCAGCCTCAAAAATTTGATTCTGGCGCCGGATCACCTCGCCCTCCACGGCAGAAACTGAAACTTTCCCGCCGGGTTCAGCCGTCACAATCTCAAGAACGAAAAAAGACAGTAGCGCAACGCATAAGGGCCATGCTGTGCCCCCCCTTAATAAACGAGTCAGGGGCAAGGCACAGAATCGCAAAAATATCTTTGAGTGAAACGATCGGGGCATTGGCTAAAAGATCCCCAAAAGCTTAAGCAACCGGGGGGGACAATGTAACGCCCAAAGTGAAGCAAAATGCAACTATTCTAAACAATCATCCCAAGAATCATGTTTTATTATATATCACTTATAATGAATGTATTATGGCTTGTTAAATAAGACTGCCGACA
>CAWVVE010000219.1:0-4862 GCA_963933075.1 uncultured Verrucomicrobiaceae bacterium
CCTCTTGCAGTTATTTTATGACACCCCCCAGCTGCAAGAAGTGCATCCGTTGCCAATGCCGTCTCCTCTATTGACGAAGGGGATGTTGAGACGCCGCCACCCCAACCGCCATCGTCATTCTGCGCGCCTTCAAGCCATTGCACTGCTCTTTCTAAAATCCCACTGACCAAGCCCTTATTACGCTTGCTAATCTCAGCGAGAGCGAGGGTTACTTGTGATGTGCCGTAAGTAAGGTTGTTTTCTCTTCTAAGGTTCTGATTGCCAAACCACAGCGGCGACCAGGATCCGTCGAAGAGTTGATTGTTCCGTAAATACTTAAGGGCCCTTTCGGTTGCGATTTCAACACGGGCCACAATGACCGGGTCAAGTCGCTCATGCCATCTATCCCATGACCTTATGCAATGCGCGGTAATATCGGGACTGCTTCGGTCGAATGGCATTGTGCCCCATCCGCGGCAAAAGGTGGGCACCCCACCATCACTGTTCTGGAGATCTAAAAGCCATAGAATGCCCTTCTCGGCTGATTGAATGATCTGTTTTTTGGGATTTTTCCCGGCAAGAACCGATAACGCAATGAGCGCTCCTGAAGTGTCATCTGCGTCAGGGACCCCACCGGGAAGGTCTGTCCACGCCCAGCCTCCTGCCGGCGCATTCGTGTAAGGATGCACTTGCAGGTATTGTTGTGACAACAGCCATTTAAGGATCCTCTGCGGAAATTTTATTTTAGTCCGCAAATTACCTGACCCGTTTACCGCGAGAGCTTTAACCGAAAGTGTGGTAACCCATGTTGAAAGGTTGGTGTCTATCCGCCAACTGCCATCCTTTGCAACCGATGCACGGAGAAAGTCAACGGCCTTGGCGACGACGGGATGAGATTTCTGTCCTGATGCGCCAAGCGCCATTGTGACAAAACTTGTGAGTGGAGTTGCCTCTAGAAAACCTCCATTTTGTGGCTGCACCTGCTGCAGGACACGCGAAGCCCTTGCCCATGCCAATTTCCTTATCATCCGAAGCGGTGAAAATGGCGGCAGATGACGAAACCTGGCATAGCCAATAGCAATGAGAGCAGGCAGGGCATAGCTGACAACCGGAAGGCGCAGAATCCCGAACAATGAGCGTGGCATCACGGCAAGCTCAAAGGGCAATGGGGCAACACGACGCCATGCCATCGGACCATCACCCAACTTGCCCGCAATAGCACACATCATCAAAATCGGCGCTGAAAAAGTTTTATCCTTACCGTAACGAGCCGTTGCCGCATCAGCGATTCTTTCCGGATCAAGGCTTCCTACATGGTCTGCTATCCACTGCTCTGCTGATTGCTCAGAAGTCTTTAGACGGACCCGATTCAGGGTTGAGCTATCGCTAAACCCCAGCGCTGACCAGGCAAGAAGCGTGGTGGAAAGGTTACTGAAGCTGTTTGTCGTGTCGCCCCATCCCCCGTCGGAATTCTGGTTAGCCACCAACCACCGTAAACCTGCCTCGATCAGGTCCCTGCTGTTCTCCGGATCCACAAGATACAATGCCTGGATCGCAGTTGCTGTAGACAATGCGCTGCTGGAGAGTTGTCCGCTCCAATACCCGTCACTGCATTGCTGCTCGAGCAATGCAAAACGTGCATTAACCAGACTGCTTTCCAATCCTTTAATCTTCACAGGCTCAGGTGACCAAGGGCAAGTAAGCCATAATATGTATACTCAAGATCCAAAACATCATCGGCCCAGTGCCCGTGGAACCCTCCCTCATTGACCCAAAGTGAATCGACAAAATCCAGGCAGGATTCCTTGATGTGAGAATAATCTGTTTGCAGGGATTCAAGGGCATGCAGACTGACGGCCGTAGATAACAGGTCGGGAATAGGAGCTTTAGGAAATGCCCTGAATCCACCTTCCGGATGATTGCATCCAATAAGCCAATTAGATGCCGACTCGGGAATTGCCAATTGCAGGCTATGAGAAACAACAACTGCTGCTGCCGTCGCTGTAGCAGTCCCCTGATCCATCCCCGGTTCATTTCCCCATCCCCCATCACGAGCCTGTAATGAATTGAGGCAATAAGAAAACTTTTCCCGTTCAGGCACCTTCATGCCATAGTCAGAGTAGACCCCATAAGCCAACAGGCATCCATATGCGGTCGAGTGACTTGCACCCGCCCTCTGGTTGTAGCCTCCATCGGGGGTCCTGAATTGCTCGAGATTAACCAATAAACACTCTATGTCCGGAGGGACGAGGTGAATTGCTGCACGAGCTCTTGCCAGGCAGCAAAGGTGAACAAAGTCGAGTTGATGGCCATCACCAAATGATTCAAGATAGCGTCCAATTGAGGTGTTTGGAATCTCGGCCTGGAGTGCCCGCAGGCCATCAATGCCAAACACAGTGTAATAAAGATCACTGACACCATTCCTGTCCTTGAAGCCTCCATCAGCATTATGCTTGCTCAGTATAAATGCCTCAACTAATTGGGCCGAATCATTAAGAATACCCGGCGCAAGACGGGCAACTTGCAACATCTCCAGCCTTAATGACACTTAAACGCTCAACTAAGCAGTGACAACATCCGATGGCTCGCCTTCAGGACGGACGCCGTTTTTAACCTCGTATTCACGACACCAGCCCTTGATTTCTAGCTCATTGAATATTTTGCCAAGGACACGCCTGAGCAGTCCCTTGAGATTTTCGTTGTCAAGCTCGGCAAGCGAACGCACCGCTGCCTCCTTATACATTTCCAATAACGTGACACAACGCTCATCTGCTCCGCTCGAGTGCGCGATCTCACGTATTTTTCCGAAGCCATCAGCCCCGGGAGCCAACTCACAGTTCCAGAGGGATTCCATCAGGGATTGATCCTCACCACTTGACTTCTCAAGGGCAAGGGCCAAGAGGACATTTGGACGGAATTTTGAATCAGCTTCCGTAAGAGAATCATCGGACACGTCATCCATATCGTCACGAATCTGGTATGCCACTCCGAGATTCTCACTATAGGATTCAATAACCCCGGAAACCTCGTTTAGCGTGCCCGAATAGGACGCCCCGAGTTTAAGCGCGACTTCAAATGCAGGCGATGTTTTGTAGCGATGTATTTCAAGGACTTGCTTGTGATTAAGGGCTTGGGGCCTTAATGCCCAGTTAAGCTCATCCCCTTGTCCTCTGCAAAGTTGCCGCTGTCCATCTGCCGCAACTTTAAGCATTTGACTCATGACCGACTCCGGAGCACCCGATTCTGCTATCAAGCGGTAACCCTCACCAATGAGTAGATCGCCGACGTTGATGGCAACGGCAATGCCATGCTCCTCATGCAACGTTGGTTTCCCGTAACGAGTGGCATCTCCATCCTGTATGTCATCATGAATAAGTGATGCCTTGTGGAAACATTCCACCGCAACGGCAACTTTACGCAAGTCAAAAGGCAAAGGCTGATCAGGATCCTTACGCAAGGCCTGAAAGGCTGCAACGCTAAGATATGGCCGCCAGCGTTTGCCTTCATCAGAAAGCCAATCGCGGGCTATTTCCTCGGCAATGCCATCGGTAGCGCCCATTACTTTTTCAAGTTCATCGCTCGAGAACCAACTCCTTACATCACTCTGCAGGTCATTCAAATCCAAGCGCCTGGTTTTATCCTCGCTGGTCAGGTGTATAATGTCCCAGACCCAGTCAATATCGACAGTTGTGTCAATGCAGTCATCCTGCAACAACGGCACGGCGACTGAAGGAATCGCCGCAGCCTCGATATAGGGAAAAGTTCTCTCTAGCACAGGCAGGCAGGAAATCCCAACAATTGCCTCAATTTTTCCAGTCTGTATTAATGACATGACAACAGCTGATCCTTCGGCCACAAGCACAGCATAACCAAGGCGCTCAGCCTCATTCTGGAAGTCCTCAATGGTGCACAATCCGCATTGCTTGCAAAGCAGGCCAAACTCGTCAAAGGGCGCAGGGCACTTGTCCTCAACCCGGAGACATTTCGGCATCAGCAAAAGCCTTCGCTCGTATGGAATCGATGCCAATGTTTCACTCCACATCTCATTGCTGAGCAAGACGGCGGTGTAATGAAGATAGAGCTCAGAGCCGCCAGTCTCTTTGAGGATGGCGCGAGCATGCACCTCAAGCTCATCAAGAGGCATTGGCGCAACAGGTGCAACGCGCTTATTATAGTTCCTGATTTGCTGCAGGAGCTTATCCCTCTCACCCTTGGTCTGGGGAATATTCTTTTTCGGAGCGCGAAATCTGGTTTGAGTGACCGGAATCGGTGCCGGCAGCTTTGTTTTACTGATACTTGTTGCTGTCGACATGATCTGAATTTTAATCTGAGTGTTGCGCTTTTGCCAGCACGTCCTTTGCCTTTCTTGAAGCCTTCTCGGCCCTGATGGCAATTTCCTCAGGGGACGGCAAACTGGCAAGAACCTCCGGGGGAATATCTCCCTGCGCGGCAAGTTTGGTAAGGCACTTCTTTCTCTCCCCCAGGGCTTTATCGGAATCCCGTTCCTTCGAGAACCGTGATTTTGCCACCTCGCTGCGCTTTCGCAGGGACGAATAAATATCACCGCCAAGCAATGCTGAAATATCGACCTTCATTTTTTCGCGGTCAAGATCCACGTTATTGACCGGCTCACCGTTAATCGGCCCCCCTGAATATTTTGGAAACATTATTGCCACCTCGGGACAGACCCTTGAGCAGGCCGGGCAGTTGGTTTTGCAGTTATCATTATTCTGCACTTGGATCTTGTCCTTGTCGTCAACTCCGTAGACATCAAAAAGACAAAAGCTAAGGCACTGCATGCAGTTGGTGCAACGATCGTAGTCGATGACGGGAAACCAGGGCTTCCATGCCCCAGGCTGATTCATTGGTTTTCCGTCCCTTGC
>CAWVVE010000220.1:0-4859 GCA_963933075.1 uncultured Verrucomicrobiaceae bacterium
CCGTTCATGGATCAGGGAGAAGCTCCCTTGTTCATTTACAGTAATGCCCCATCCTCGGACAAACTCCACCACCCTAAGTATGCGGAACTCATACGCGACAGGGCAAAGCAGCTGAAAATTCCATGTGTTGCCGTTGGCGGTGGTCGCAACAGCCTTCCCAAGCCAACAGAAGGCAAAACCTGGCTGAACCTGCAACTGGAATTCTGCGCCAAGCACCTTGGCCTTGAGTAACTCATATGGATGTTAGCTATAAGCCACAATCCTGAACAAGACAGGAGCCTCATCCGCTTTGGTTGCCTTTCATGAATCTGCTAATCATCAGTTGTTCACTTAACCCTGAAAGTCGCAGTCGACTGCTTGCTAAAGAAATTAGCGGTAATCTGGAGGCGGGCGGCGCGAAAGTAGGCTCTTTGGACCTGCGCAAGATACAAATGCCGCTATGTGACGGCTCAAGCACTGCTTCCTCCGAAATAGTCACAAGTCTTCATCAACGCATTAAAACATCCAACGGAATCGTGATGTGCGTGCCCATCTACAACTTCGACGTGAATGCAGCCGCAAAGAACCTCATCGAGTTAACCGGTTCATCCTGGTCCGGCAAGGTAGTCGGCTTCGCGTGCGCCGCAGGCGGCAAGAGTAGTTACATGTCGGTCATGGGAATTGCCAACAGCCTGATGCTGGACTTTCGCGCTCACATCATACCCCGCTTTATCTATGCCACCGGCGAGTCCTTTGGTGAGGATTCCGTAAGCGACCCGGATCTTCAATTACGCCTCAAGGAATTTTCAGATGAAATGATCCGGGTCACTCGTGCACTCTGCTCCTGACCCGAATCGCCTCAGAAAGAGCTGTGAAATTTTTGGGAATAGGATCATTGAAGTGTTCATGTATCACGCTTCCCCCCGGCAAGCACCAAGGCTGAAAAAAATAACCTCTCCCCGGTTACTGTTAGGTCTGCAATACTCCTTAATTCCTTAGCCTTAGCCTTAGCCTTGATTAATGAAGAAGTCTTTTCCTGACCCAGTAGATGTAGCTAAGATCGCTACTCTCCTTCGTAAGAACAAAGGGTATCGCGGAGGGTTTTTTGCGATGACCCCGACCCTCGACTGAGGTCGATGAGGCTTATGAGTTATTAGTCAAAGCGGAGAAATATTGCAGGACTCAAAGGAGTAAAAATCCTGATAAGGATGTTTCTTGACTGGATCGGGGTTTGGGATTTTTGATTTAAGGCAAGAGCGATCAACGATTTTTACCGCCCCAGCGCTCACCTGGCGAAAAAAATCTTTTGCCTTCCCTGAGATAAACTTTCAGTCATCGGGGGGGCTGACCTCTTCCCGCCAGAAACCTGGCACCTTATCGCTACTCTCCCGAATCTGAATTTTAGAAGAGCATCTCCACAATCCCCGCTTGGGCCACTTCCTCATCTACCGCGTGGAATACGTTTGCCCCCGTTATCTGTCCTGCCGATTATCGATATACCTTGCCACCAGAAACCTCCAAAAAAAGAAAATCAGCGGTAATCTCTCAATCCAACGCGCCCTTCCGGCAGAAAGTCCTTACCCCTAAAAACGAATCCGCCCCACCGGGATTACCGATGGGGCGGAACAGCCTTAGTCTCTTACGAGGACTTAATTCGTTTTTATGAACTTGATATCTGATTAGAGATCCAAGTCGCCGGGGATAGCAACAGTCACCTGACCGGTGTCGCCCCTCTTCTGAACGGCGTAACCTGCAGTCAGCTCGACTCCGCTCTTATCTCCAGCAGCACCAACCTGTGCCCAACCTGCAGCAACAAACGGCGGCTGTGCAGCAGCGTAGTAGTATTGGTCGTAACCACCTGCTCCATTAGGAAGCCAGATGATATCAGCGCTGAGTGAATCGCCATCCTTCCAGCTCGGAGCTGTCTCGATGTCACTGTCACCAAAGGTGATACCAACCGGAAGAACGCGGTTTACGAAGTTAAACTTGTCTGCAAGAAGGTTAACCGTAGTTGCAGAAGTGCGGACATGTCCGACAAACACGATGTCAACCGGATCAGCCTGACGACGCTGGATGAAGATACCAACATCAAAAGGAATCACGACTCCGGAAGAATCACCTGCGGCTCCGATCTCTGCCCAACCTGCGGCAACAAATGGGGGCTGCGCCTGTGCGCGATAGATCTGACGGAAGCTTCCATCATCCTGGGGAATCCAGATGACATCAGCAGAAAGGGAATCCCCTTCGCCAAGACCGGCCTCGTTGGTTGCACCAAAGATGGATGAGATGGTTGCGTCTGCACGAACCTCATAGCTATCGCCTGAACTCACCGAAAGAGTGGTGGTCAGTGAATTGGCATCAAACCCTGTTACTGAAGCAGAAACACCGCTGTTAAGATTTTGCACGGTGTATGATGTGCCTTCAGTGAGCAATGTTGTGAAATCAACATCAGTATCTGATGCAGCATCAGCATCAAAGTCACCGGCGGCAGCAACTGCATTACCAACGTTGATACCAAGTAAGGTGAAAGCTTCACCTAAAATTGTTTCTGTGTGATAACCGACGGGCTTAGTGACGGCTGTGTTCTGAGCACTGACAGTTACGACTGCGCTCAATGAGGCGATTATTCCCAAAAGGGAGAGTTTTGTTTTCATGGCTGTAGTTGTGGGTGTCTGTCGGGGTTTGTTTAAATGTCCCTATTTTCCTCAGAATAGCGGATGCGGTGTAAGCAATCAACACTTTTTGGCGAAAATATGAGAGTTATTCTTATTTCTGCCTCTAAGACGTTCAGAATCCCTAATTTATGCAAAAAAAGAAAATTTCCTGTAACTATAAGGCATTTGGAAGCGAGTTTTCTTCCCAATGTGACCATTCCGCCCATTAAGGGGACTAAACCCAAGAAAAAATGGCAGTTTTTCCGTACTCAAATAAAGGAAATCGAGGAATTTTGCCTGGGTTTTCCGCCGACCGCAGGAATTAAAGCCACTTTATGATTTCGACTCGCGCTTAAAGAGCCTCTTGAAAATCCCGGGCCGCGGAGACTGGTTTTTGTCTTCAGCCGAGGCTTCAGGATTCTTCTCCGGCAGGGCAGGCTCTTCCACCGGGGGGACGGGGGCTTTGAAATCAGGATCATTTCCCTTTTGATCGAGACCGAACTTACGGAGCGGCACCCTGTTGAAATTTTGCTGAACAGTGTTGCTACTGCCCTCTTGGATCTTTGGATGAAATGCCGAATCCTTTTCCGGCTCTGCACGGGCCGCATCGAGCGCTTTATCACCCACGATAGTATTGCGAATTTCCTTGATGTTCTTTTCCACCAGGTCATCCGTGGTCTCGATAATGTGGGGTTGGATGAAGATGAGCAGTTCATTGCGATTCTTCTGTTTTGATGTTGAGCCGAGCAGGCGCTTGATGCCGGGGATGCGGCTGAAGAAAGGCAGGCCGTTGATCGACTCGCTCTCGTCCTCCTGGATGATTCCGCCGAGGACAACGATGGCCTTGTTCGGCAGGCGCACGGTGGTCTCAAACTTCTGGGTGGAGATATCCGGCACCTCGTTGCCGCCAATTACCGTCTTGCCGGTGATATTCTCGTTCTGTTGGGAAATGGTGAGGGTCACCTCATCCTTGGAGTTAATCAGCGGCACCACATCCAGTTGCAGGAGTACTTCCTCAAAACCAATGCTGGAGGAGACATTACCGCCTGCATCCAGGCTGGAGACGCTTTGCGTCGGGACTGCCACCCGCTGCCCGGAGGAGATACTGGCCAGTTGATTGTTCGCGGTAAAGACGAACGGCCGCGAGATGACCTGGAACCGGTTGGTTTGCTCCAGTGCCTGTATATAGGCATTGAAAATATCTCCCACCTGTGCCCACACCCCCAGCCCGTCGGGCGTGGGGATTCCCTCAATCCCAACGGGGTTGAGAAGAGGGTTAAGCGGCCCATTGGCGGGATCTGCCAGCAGCGGTGCAAGCTTGTTGACATTGAGCACCGAGGATCCCCCGGCGGTTGTCCGGAAACTGCCGGCAAGATTGACCACCTGCCCCCCCACAGTAATCTGCTCAACCGTCCTCAAGAGATCCTTACCAAAACGGATATCATCCCCAAGGGTCACCTGGGCAATCACCGCGTTGATATAGACCTGACGCGGGCGGATATCGATTTCATCAAGGAGCTGGTCAATGATCCTCAGGTGCTCAGGCGGTCCCGAGACAACGACGTTATTAAGCTGTGAATCCCCTATGATCAGTGTATTACCGACCAGCAATGACTCAGGGCCGGAAATCGCGTCCGGATTGGACAGGTTACTACCGCCAATGCTGCTGCCGCCCCGTGAGCCGGAGAATCCCCCGGTTGTGCCGGTGCGCGAGGATGTGGAGTTGCGGGTTGCCCCGGTCAGACCGCCAGCACGCGAGCTGGATGAGGAACTGCGCGTGCCACCACTGCTGTTGCCGCTCACGTAACGGGAAAGGGCATTCTCGGCCACCGGCAGAAAATCAGATACCGGTATATACTTCAACTCGCGCTTGAGGAAATTCTCGATCTCACTTGGAGCGTCGTAAATCTCGATGAGGCTTTTGATATATTCGATATCAACCGGGCGGGCAATGATCAGGATACTGTTGGTGCGGGTAATGGCCTGAATCTGGATGGTATTTCCATCCGGAGCGGAAGCAAGCTTGGCGCCTCCCGGGGTTGCCGGCGTTCTCCCCTGCGGGCTGATGACCACATTTTGACGGACCCCGGCGCTGCCACTGCGTCCAGAGGACTGGGCCTGCAGGATCTCATTGAGACTTGCCGCCACCTCCTGCGCATCAGCACGCACCAGAGAGACGGCCTCAGTCGCCACTCCGATACCCGGAACATCAATCTGCTCTTTGAG
>CAWVVE010000221.1:0-4845 GCA_963933075.1 uncultured Verrucomicrobiaceae bacterium
AAGAGCCCCATTACAAGCACATCAAGCTGGAGTTCAGCCATTAGAGCAAAGAAAAACCTCCCGCCATTCGCAGGTTCTCACGGCAAACCCGCTCCGTTGTTGGTTTCCCTTACCTTCATGGAGAAACACCACCTGCTCAGTAAGGACAACCTTTTTACCCTCTGCGGATTTTTTCCTGCCTTTACGGATTGCCTGCGTCACGCTCCAGATGCCCACGAACAGGATCATCGCAGCACTTAGCCAGAAAGCCGCCTCATAGGACCGACCTGTAGTGATTACGGATCCCTTACGCCGAATCTTGAACACAATCGCCGCAAACAACACCACCAACAGGATAATTGAAGTCACGAAACCGCCAACAAACACCATCCACACCGGATTCTTAACACTTAAATACACCAGTCCCCAGATAACCGGAATCACCCAGGCGAGTATACCAATCCACAGTCGGCGCTCCTTGATGCGGCCAAAATTTATTATTCCTATCTGCCCGAAGGCATCGGTAAACTGACGCGTCCATGCACCAAGTGCGGAGAACGCGGTCGAAAACAACACTACAAAAGCTCCGAAGTAAAAAAGTGGTGCCGACCATTCCCCCAACGTTTCGGTGTAAAGGCGAGAAAGATTCACCAGGAAAAGCTGCCCCCCATCAGTGAAATCACCTTTGCCGTGTAGCAGTGCTGATCCAAGCAGGAAAAATGCAACCGTTACCACCGTGTAAACCAACATCGCGAAAATCGCGTCGATATACATTACCCGGATCCATCCCTTGGCCCGGCGCGCCCAAGCCTCACTGCCGTCGTTCCTGCCGGAATGCGACGCATATCCCTTTTCAATCAGCCAGTAATTGTAGTGCATGATCTCGTCACCCCCAACCCCGGTAATGCCGAATGCCCCAATTACCAGCAACAGCATCCCATCCCCTGCAGGAATGCTGAAAGTCAGTCCTGAGAGCACCTCCTTAATCCCAATCGCTGCTTCCGTATACTGCAAGGCAACCAAGGAAACCAAGGTAAACAAGGTGAACAGTCCTATCATGAGAATGGAAAGCACCTCCAGTATCCGGTAGTATCCCCAGGATACGATTGCCGCAATTAATACAACCACGACGCACAACCAGATCAACTCTGCAACGCCAGGCATGGCCATGTGCAGCAGGACAGCAACGAGCCCGACAATGCCACCGACCTGAAGGAACTTAAAAACCATTAACAACAGCCAGGCCCAGATTGACAAGTGCGCACGACCCAGCTTCGGCCCCGGCAGGGTATTGAATGAGGAAAAAGTGGTCTCCCCTGTCATGATCGCGCGTTTACCGAACTCAAGTTGCAGCGCGACTTTCACAAGGCAACTGACAAGGATCACCCACATCGCCACGAAACCGGCATTTGCACCCAACTGAGTCGTGGCAACAAGCTCACCCGAACCCACGATCGAGGCGGACAGAATGAACCCCGGGCCAAGGTGCCTGAGAGAACCGGACAAAGTCGTCGGAGCTTCAAGGATTTTTGAGTCGTCCAGTGCGTAGGGGTCGTTAGCTTGCATTTGGTGTTATGTGTCCTGCTACTTTGTGCACAAGAGCAATAAAAAAAAAGAAAAACCCTCACCGGAGAGCGGATAGTCTCCATGCCATTGCCAAAATTACACTTCCCTGCAGAAAAAATGATCCCTAAACCGGGCTGGATGCAGCAGGCTAATCCTCTCCCAGCATGCTCTTCATGCGTTCAAAATAATCCAGCGCCTGGTCTCGCTCCATCGGTTGAGCGGAAAGCTCCTCGTAGGAAAAAACGTCCAGGTAAGCGGGATCCAACTCATCAAGGAACGTGCTCGGCAGGCAGGCCACCGGTTCTCCATAGCGCACCCGATTACTGCAAAAACTGATTGTCAGCTGTTGCATCGCCCGGGTGATGCCAACATAGAACAATCGGCGCTCCTCGTCACGCGTCCCCTCTTCAATGGAACGCTTGTGTGGCAGGACTCCCTCTTCCATTCCTACCAGGTAAACAATCGTAAATTCAAGGCCCTTGGCCGCATGGAGGGTTATCAGGCTCACCCCGTTCTGCTTCTCCAGGTCATCCTCCTCGCGATCCTGCTGCAGAGCGATGTCATCAAGGAACTTCTGCAGGGAATTACGTCCCTGCCGCTGCTCATAGTCACGCAGCGACCTGATGAATTCCGCAACATTCCCAGCACGCTGCTCTTTCTCGCCCTCGGTCCTGCATGTACGGCGAAGATAGCCAACGAAGTCCATCTCATCGATCATTCGTTCGAACAGCAACCCGTATCGCGCACGATCCACGCACATTGACTCACGGTATCCCCTTAGAAGCGCAACAAACTTTACCACTGATGCCCGGGATTTCCCGGGAAGCATCTGCTGAAAATCGCTGCTGGTCATCACTTCAAAAGTGCTCCTCCCCATTTCACGACTTTTTTCATTGGCCAGCGACACTGTAGTAGCACCTATCCCTCGAGGAGGATTACTGACCACTCTCAACAGATTGATGTCGTCATCGGGATTTGCAATGACCTGCAGATATGCAAGTAAATCCTTAATCTCACGCCGGTCATAGAAGGACTGCCCGCCAATTACCCGATAGGGAATTTTATACTCCCGTAATCTCAGCTCAAACAGGCGAGACTGGTTGTTCGTTCGAAATAAAACGGCAAAATCATCATAGCTCCGCTTTTCGGTGGCATTAGCCCCAATGATCTCATCAACCACAAATTGCACCTCCGCCTCCTCCTCTGGCATGGTGATCACTCGCACGTTGTGCCTTCCCTTCTCGTCGGTCCAGAGAACCTTTTCCCTGCGTCCAGCATTGTGCCGAATGATAGAATTTGCGGTATGGAGGATGGGGGTTGTGCTGCGGTAATTCTGCTCAAGCTTAATAACCTTCGGATCAGGAAAAAATCTCTCGAAATCAAGGATGTTGGATATTTCAGCACCCCGCCACCCGTAAATCGACTGGTCATCATCACCCACGACACATACATTCTTCTGAATCCCGCCAAGGGCACAAACCAGTTGCATCTGTATTCCATTGGTGTCCTGAAACTCATCAATCATGATGTAGTTGAACCTCTCGAGCCATTGCTCCTTTATATCCTCATGCTCGTGGAGCAACTTGACGGCAAGGATAAGCAAATCATCAAAATCCACGGCATTGAGAAGCTTCAACTCCTCGTTATACGCCCGCTCCACCTCGGCAATCAGTGAGTCCGCCCGCTCAGAGACGGGAATCCCCCGGTTCTTTGACCTTCCAATCAAGGCCAGCGCCAGACCATGGTCGAGCTTCTCGTCTTTTCCAGCCTTGCGGGCAATCAGTTTTCGCACCAGGCCAACCTGGTCAGAGCCCGTATAGATGGTGAAATTCTTCTTGTAACCAAGCCGGTCAATAGACCTTCGCAAGATGCGAACACACAGGGAATGAAAGGTGCACAGTGTAATCTTCTTCGCGTGATCCTTGCTGACCATGCCGCCAACCCGTTCACGCATCTCATTGGCTGCCTTGTTGGTAAATGTCAGCGCCAGTATCCGTGAAGGGCAAATTCCGGTGGAGACCATGTGGGCAATACGGGCAGTCACCGTTCGGGTTTTTCCTGTGCCGGCACCTGCCAGGATCAACACAGCGCCTTCCAACTGCTCGACCGCTTCTCTTTGAGCAGGATTCAATCCTGCAAGACTAAACTTTTTTCTTGGCATGCGAGTGCCCGAATTGAAACCACGTCAGCCCTTCCACGCAACCGGGAATACTGGAAAGGCATCATTTTTAAACACCCCTTGCTGCAAGCTCACTAATCATTATCGGTAACAACCTGTGTTCTGCCTGCTTAATCCTTTCATGTAGGGTTTCTGGTGTATCTCCCTCTTCAACAGGAACTTCCTCCTGCCCAATGATTTCCCCGGAATCAAGCTCATCCGTCACGAAATGCACAGTGCATCCGGTCATTGTATCCCCGGCAAGCAATGCCTGTTCCCATGCCCGGAGCCCCTTGTGCCTTGGTAATAGCGAAGGATGCACATTAATCACCCTTCCTGCAAAATTCTCCAGCACGGGGCTTTTGAGTATCTTCATGAACCCTGCGCACACGATCAAGTCCACACCCTCCTGCTTAAGTCGCTGGGCCATATCCTCCTGTGAAGACATCGACAGCCTGTTGGAGTCCTCTCCAGGATCAACGTAAACACTCTCAATCCCATGGTGGCGGGAGCGTTCAAGAATCCTGGAATCCTCAACATCGGAAATCACAATAACCACTTCGGCGTTCAGGATCCCGCCCCTGATTGCATCCACTATGGACTCGAGATTTGTACCGTCCCCTGAACCAAGTATCCCAAGACGTATTGAAGTTTTCCCTGATTGTTCGCCGGCAGAGGCAAGCAGGGCAGTTGTTGATTTACCTTCAGCCTTGGAAAGTATTTCGATCCGCGAACCGGCAGCCTCAAGGGCTGCTCTTTCCTCCGCATTCAAGGTCTCCTTCGTATAGTCTCCACCTTTAGCATATATATGCGGTCGAATTTCCTCTATCAATCCAGTCGCCCGTTTACTGTCAAATACCACGACATGATCCACGCTTTCCAGACCCAGAAGCACTTCGGCACGTTCATCAGAACTGTTCAGGGGCCGCCCTTCACCCTTAAGTGCCCTGACAGAATCGTCTGAATTAATAGCCACAACCAGCGCATCTCCCAGTGCCCGTGCCTCTCGCAGGTAACGAACATGCCCAACATGCAGGAGATCAAAGCAACCATTGGTGAAAACAAGCTGTTTGCCCACAGATTCCAATTCGATCCGATGGGTTACCAATGTATTAATTTCACTTATCATCTACTTTGCACTG
>CAWVVE010000222.1:0-4810 GCA_963933075.1 uncultured Verrucomicrobiaceae bacterium
TTTCAGCGAGCGCATGTGCAAGCATTTTGAGGAGGATTTCGGGATGAATGTGCGTGTTGTGCGTTTTCATAATGTCTATGGTCCTGAGGGCACCTGGCGCGGTGGAAGGGAAAAGGCACCTGCTGCACTGAGCCGCAAGATCATTGAGGCCAAGCGCAACGATGACCTTAAGATTGAGGTCTGGGGCGACGGCGAGCAGACCCGAAGTTTCATGTATATTGATGACTGCATTAGCGGACTGGACAAGTTGATGAACTCCGATTTCAGCGACCCCATAAATCTGGGTCGCTCAGAGTTGGTTTCCATCAACCAGATGATCGACATGATCAGCGAGATTGCCGGTGTCGAAGTTGAGCGGGTGCACAACCTTGACGCGCCACAGGGGGTTCGCGGCCGCAACAGCGACAACACATTGATCCTGGAGAAACTCGGCTGGGAGCCTGAGGTAGACCTTCGCGCCGGGCTTGCCAAGACCTTTGCTTGGATTGAGGAGCAGGTTGAGAAGGAGGCCCGGGGCGAATCGGTGATTTCCTGAAGCGGACCCGGGCTTGAATCCTTGATCCTGCCGCGAACCGATCACTGCCATCATTGCTTGGCTTTAATTACCTTGAGTGACGCCAAATACAACCATCCGCTTGAGCAGCGTATCAATGTCCTTGGTGTCGGGATCAGTCCTATTAACCTGGATAGTGCGGAAGCAGGTGTTTACGCCGGGATTGAGGATGGCCGACAGGGGTATATCGGGGTCAGCGGTGTACACGGCGTCAGTGAGGCCCAGTCAGACCCGAAGTTTAAGCAAATCCTGAACCGTGCTTTCCTCAACACCCCTGATGGTATGCCGATGGTGTGGTATGGGAAATTCAACGGTAACAATGAGATTGCACGGGTGTATGGACCAGACCTGATGTTGCGTATCTGTGCCGGGTCCAGGCAACGCGGCATCCGGCATTTCTTTTTTGGTGGGCGTGACGGAGTGGCTGAGATGTTGCGTGAAAAATTAAATGCCCTTTTCCCGGGGTTGGAGGTTGTCGGCACCTATACCCCTCCTTTCCGGCCATTAACTGAAGAGGAGCAGGTTGAGGTCCGGGACCAGATCAATAATTCCGGTGCCCATTGCGTATGGGTTGGCCTGAGCACCCCTAAGCAGGAGGTGTTCATGAGCGGGTTCCTGAAAAAATTCGGCGGGGAGCACGGTGGTGATGGAAGCCTGAAGGGCGCTAAAATTTTCTTTGGGGTTGGTGCCGCCTTTGATTTTCATGCAGGGCTGATCCCGCAGGCACCTTCATTGATGCAGAAATGCGGCCTGGAGTGGTTTTATCGCCTTTATAAGGAGCCAAGAAGGCTGTGGAGACGCTACCTGAAGAACAACCCGATTTTTATCATCCGGGCGGTGTTGCAACTCATCGGCCTACGAAAATACAGGCTTATCAAGTAGTGGCAATTCCGGCCATTTCCAGGACCTGAAGAATTATCTTATGACATCCTCATTTATCAAGAAAACAGAAGACAAGACCCTCACTGTCGGGGTGATTGGCCTGGGCTATGTCGGATTGCCATTGGTTTTAAATTATGCGGCCAAAGGGTATCATGTCATCGGCTTTGATGTTGATTTGACCAAGATTGAGGCACTGGAAGCCGGGCAAAGCTACATCAAGCATATCGACTCGGCCCCGATTGCCGAATATGCTGCTGACGGTCGCATTAAGGCTACCAATGATTTCAACAGGATTGGGGAAGTGGACGCGGTGATTATCTGCGTGCCCACTCCCTTGAGTGCGCACAGGGAACCTGACCTTTCCTATATTGAGGCAACCCTTGATTCGATAGTGCCTTTCTTGAAGCCCGGCCAGTTGGTTTCACTGGAAAGCACCACTTACCCGGGCACTACTATTGAAGTGGTGCAACCGCGTATTGAGTCCGGCGGACTGGAAGTTGGAGAGTCTATTTTCCTGGTATTCTCGCCGGAACGTGAGGATCCGGGCAACGAGAACTTTGCCGGCCCGGTTATCCCGAAAGTACTTGGAGGCGTGACGAAGGGTTGCCTTGAACGAGGGCTTGCCCTTTATGGTGCGATTTATGCAAAGGTGGTCCCTGTGAGTTCCCCGAGCGTGGCCGAGTTTACCAAGTTGCTTGAGAACATTTATCGTGCGGTCAATATCGGCCTGGTCAATGAGATGAAGATCGTGGCCTCGGCGATGGGGGTTGATATCTGGGAGGTGATCGATGCGGCGAAGACCAAGCCCTTCGGGTTCACGGCCTTCTATCCGGGTCCGGGACTCGGCGGGCATTGTATTCCGATTGATCCTTTTTACCTCACCTGGAAGGCCCGGGAATACGGGCTGCACACTCGGTTCATTGAACTGGCCGGAGAGATTAACCGGTCGATCCCGGAATACGTGGTTGAACACACCGCGGGTGCCCTGAACACGCTCAAGAAACCGGTAAACGGCAGCCGGGTGCTGCTGATAGGTCTCGCCTACAAGGCCAACGTTGATGACATGCGCGAATCACCCACCTTTGCGTTAATGGACCTGCTTAAGGAGCGTGGAGCCCTGATAAGCTATCATGACCCGCACATTGCCAGGATTATGCCAACCCGTGCACATGCTGAATGGACGGGGCTTGAGTCGGTGAAATGGGATCAGGAGAATATCTCCTCCTACGATTGCGTGATTGTTGTCACCAGGCATGACGCATGTGATTTCAATCAATTGGCGCAGTGGGCGCCTTGTATTGTGGATACCCGTAACGCGATGGAAGGAATTCAGACCGCAGAGGGACAGGTGATCAAGGCCTGAGATAATACCAGAGAAGCACGAGCCATCCTTATGAGAATCGCAGTCATAGGTGCCGGCAACTGGGGGATTAACCTGGTGCGCAACCTGCGTGAGCTTGGCGTCTTGAGTCATGTTGTGGAGGCTGTTGCCGATCTTCGCGACCG
Organism: uncultured Verrucomicrobiaceae bacterium; assembly: GCA_963933075.1. GTDB lineage: Bacteria > Verrucomicrobiota > Verrucomicrobiia > Verrucomicrobiales > DEV007 > CACIUL01. Next base: position 2,942 of record CAWVVE010000222.1, read on the forward strand.
TGTGCGCTGCGAGGTTGATGATATTGAGCTGCTGGATGACTACCGGCCCTTGCTGGAGGCCGATATTGACGCGGTCGCCATCGCCACCCCGGTTCCCACCCATGCCGCCATCGCGGGAGAGTTTATCGCTGCGGGCAAGGATGTTTTTATCGAGAAGCCGATGACGTTTACCGTCGCTGAGGCCGAAGCTCTTGTTGCCGGTGCGGAGCAACGCGGAAGGATTCTGATGGTTGGTCACCTGCTGCTTTATCAACCGGCCATTGCATGGCTCAAAGCCTATCTTGATGCCGGGGAACTGGGCAAGGTGTTTTCATTTCACCAGGAGAGGATGAAGCTAGGAAGGGCACGGGTGGCAGAGAATGTGCTGTGGAGTTTGGGAGTGCATGATGTTGCTGTTTTGCTTCACCTTTCCGGGAGTGCGCCGGTCGCCACATCGTTTTCCGGTCACTGTGGCCTGCAGGAGGATATTGCTGATGACACCTACCTGCACATGGAATTTACCGGGGGAATCAAGGCACACCTGCACAATTCCTGGCTCTGGCCAGAGAATCGCCGGCGACTGACCGTGGTCGGGGAAAAGGGAATGCTGGTTTATGATGAACTTGCCCAGAGTGTTGTCCTGCACCGCAAGTTCATTGATTCAAACTTGCAGAATCAGGATCAAGGTGAGGAGGTGGTCTTTGAGGGCAGCGGACAACCCCTGAGGCTGGAAATGGAACATTTTATCGAGTGTATAAAGACACGATCAACGCCTCGCTCGGACGGCAGGAATGGCCTGGATGTCGTGCGGGTGCTGGATTCGGCCAAGGATTCCTGAGCAGGGATAAGTAACAATCACTGCACGGCAATTTTCATCTAATGACAGGCAGTCAAAAATCAGTAGTGGTTTTCGCCTATAACTTCCCGCACAGGAAGACCCAGGATTTTCTTTTCAGGCTTCTTGCCGAGGGAGTCAGGGTTTCCGATGTGCTTGCTGCTAACCCTGTGAAACTCAATATTCCACCAGGCGAGATACGCACCAAAGTGCGCCATGGCGGCCTGATTCATCCAAGGCAAGTGGCGGAGGCGATTGGCGCCAGGTATCATGTTCTGGCGCACCGGGGTGCTGATGTCGTGGATTTGCTCAAAGAGCTCAAGCCATCCATTGGTGTTATTGCCGGGGCGAGAATTCTGAAAAGTGATGTGCTAGGGCTCTTTGAAAGGGGAATTATTAATTTTCATCCGGGGTTGATTCCTGAGGCCCGCGGACTTGATGCACTTCTCTGGTCAGTGCGCAATGCCATTCCTCTGGGTATTACCTCACACCTCATTGACCATCGCGTGGATGCCGGGAGAGTCCTCGAGCGCCGAGAGGTCGGCCTTTTCCGTGATGACAATGTGTTCGATCTCTCAGAGCGACTATACGAGACTCAAATGGACATGTTGCGTGAGGCAATTGAACGTACTTGTTCCGGTAAATGGGAGGAAATGGATTACGTTTCATCTGCCTGCAATACCAAGATGACCGGCCAGCAAGAGCGGGAAACAATAGAATTATTGCCTTCTTATCTGGAGCGATTTGCGACTAATAATCCCTAAAATAAAGTTCTCATTGTGGAATTTATCGACCTTAAATCCCAACAGTCCCTGATTAGGGAAGACATTGAAACCCGTGTGCGGGCAGTCCTTGACCATGGCCGTTATATTCTCGGACCGGAAGTGGAGGAACTGGAGGAGAGACTGGCCGATTATGTAGGAGTAAAGCATTGTATAGGCGCTTCCAGCGGCACGGACACTCTGCTGATTGCCCTGATGGCCCTTGGAATAGGCCCAGGGGATGAGGTAATCACTGTTCCCAATTCCTTTGTAGCAACTGCTAGTGCGATTGCT
>CAWVVE010000223.1:0-4795 GCA_963933075.1 uncultured Verrucomicrobiaceae bacterium
TAAACATAGTAAAAAGCCACTTCCTCACTCTTCTCCCGGTAATCATGATAAATCGCCTCCAGACTGGAAACGTTACGCAGGAATGGCGGTCATGTCAGACAACCAAACACGATCACGGCATGTCGACCCTTGAGTTTCTCCCGCAGCGGAAAATTGTCGCCTTGCGCATCCACCACGCTAATCCCGGGAATCAGGCTGCCTGCCTGGGGCATGTTCTCACCTCCTCCGCGTCGGCGTTCACGCCCCTGACCATCTGCAACAGTTTGAAAAACAAGGGTAATTAACACCATGGTCGGAAATCCAAATCGCATCATCATCTCAACTATAATAAGTAATCTAATAAGGTTATGATTCCCACGAGCGATTGAAAACCATGGTATTATCAGCGTTTCTGGCTACAAATCAGCTATTTACACCTTCCCTCCCTCGCCTTATTCTATGGGTGACGAAAATATAACCCGATCAAAATCAGCAATGTTTCGAATTCTAGGCGATCCCGGTAAAGACCTCTGTGATAAAAACCTCGCTCCCTCTCGACGTGACTTCCTGCGGGTCGGCGGCTCGGGAATCCTCGGGTTAAGCCTCGCCTCAATGCTTGAGCTCAAGGCAAAGGCAAGCGCACCCACCAGTGGCGGCAAGGCCAAGTCGATCATCATGCTCTACCTGCAGGGAGGACCCAGTCACCTCGACCTGTGGGATCCGAAGAAGGATGTGCCCGACAACGTGCGCTCGGCCTTCAATACCATTCCCACCAAGATTCCCGGCATTCATTTTACTGAAATCCTTCCCGAACTTGCCAAGATAAATGACAAGTTCACGATGATTCGTTCGATGAGTTACGAGCCGAACGGGCTGTTTAACCACACCGCCGCCATCTACCAGATGATGACCGGCTACACTACGGACAAAGTCTCCCCCTCCGGGCAACTCGAGCCGCCCTCACCAAAGGACTTCCCCAACTTCGGCTCAAACCTGATCAGGCTTAAACCGCAAACCGAACCGATGTTGCCCTTCGTCATGATGCCACGACCACTGCAGGAATCCAACGTGGTGGGTAAAGGCGGCACTGCAGGATTTCTCGGTAAGGCTTATGATCCCTATACCCTCTACCCAAGTGGAGGCGACATGGACATGAAAAAGATGACGCGCATTAAGATTGATGATCTTCAGTTGCGCCCTGATGTATTTTCCGCCCGGCTCAAGCGCCGCGCATCCTTGCGCAGCACCATTGCAAAGAAAATGAGCAAGGTGGAGAATGCCGTTAAAGATTACAAGCTGAATGAATATTACGACCAGGCGCTTAATCTGATTATCTCAGGGAAGGCACGCGATGCATTCGCCCTCGAGAGGGAACCAATGAAGCTTCGTGAAAGTTACGGGAATACTTCCTTTGGTGACAGCTGCCTTTTGGCACGTCGTCTGGTTGAGGCCGGAACCAGGGTTGTTGAAGTCATCTGGCCCAAGGTCGCCAACTCCGATAACCACTCATGGGATCACCATAAGGATTTAACCAAGCGCATGAAAAACCAGTCCGGACCGATGCTCGATAAGGCACTCTCAGGACTGATCTCCGATCTCGATGAGCGCGGAATGCTTGAAGATACAATGGTTGTTGCCATCGGTGAATTTGGCCGCAGTCCACAAAAAGGCGTCAGCACCTCAGGTAACGGCAACAGTGCGGACGGTCGTGACCACTGGCCCTACTGTTATACCGGGCTTGTTGCCGGCGGGGGGATCAAGCGAGGCTATGTGCACGGTAAATCCGACAAGACCGGTTCCGCGCCAGTGGAAAATCCTGTGCATCCCGGGGAGTTACTTGCCACCATCTACCATGCCTTCGGCATTGATCCTGAGACCATAGTCTACAACCACCTCAACCAACCGAGAGAACTGGTGAAGGCTGCCGCGGTCAGTGAACTATTTGCCTAGAGGGCATATCATTAACCCGCTACACTCACCGCACGCAATGAAGAGCGTGACATCGGTAATTCATCAGGTTATGGCACTCCAATAGCACCGGGCAAACCCATGCTCGACAACAGGATGGGGATTAATTAAAGATCGCAAGTAAATCTCAAACCATGAAAACCAGAACTATTCTACTGATAACCTTCGCGTTTTCCACATTGGCCTGCGGGCAGGACAATGCAAAAGCACTGTTTAACGGCAAAGACCTCACCGGGTGGCAAAACCGCGACGGTAATGCCTCCAATTGGGTGGTGGTGGATGGTAATCTCCAGGGAAAGCGCAAGAGTGGTGACATCTGGAGCAAGGACCGCTTTGGTGACTTCGTCCTCTCGCTGGAATTCAAGACCAGTGGCAACAGTGGCGTCTTCTTCCGCACAGATAACCCGAAAAACCCTGTGCAAACCGGCATTGAGATACAGGTCAACAAACCCGGCGGTCCAAACAAGCATTCCGTAGGCGCGATCTATGACCTGGTTGCCCCAAAGAAGAACAATGCCACCAATGGCTGGAACAAGATGGAGATCACAGCCAAGGACAACATCATCAGTGTTAAGCTAAACGGTGAAACCATCAGTGAAATGGACCTGAACAAGTGGAAGACCCCCGGGAAAAACCCCGACGGATCCAAGAACAAGTTCAAAACCGCACTGAAGGAGTTCAAGCGCGATGGGCACATTGGCTTCCAGGACCATGGAGCCGCGGTAGCCTACCGCAACATAACGATCAAGAAGCTCTAGGCCAATCCAGGGAATATGCCGAAGGTCATGGGCTCCCTTGCACCTGGGTTGCTGTTTATTCTGCTTGTAAGCGCAGCAGGATCATCAGTTTATTCCGAGGAGACTGGGGAACTTCGCCTTAACCAGCTTCAGTTCATCGGTACGCACAATTCATACCACGTCGCGTTACCGAAATCACAGCTCCGGAAACTCGGTAGAATAAACAGGAACTGGGAGAATTCCCTCAACTACACGCACCGGTCCTTGACTGACCAACTCGAGGATCTCGGTATGCGTCACTTTGAGCTGGACCTGTTCGCAGATCCAAAAGGTGGTCATCTATTAAAAAAGGGGGCTCTCGGCCTCCTCGGGCTAACCACTGCACAACCGGAGAACTTCCGGAAGGCGCTGATGATACCTGGATTCAAGATACTTCATGAGCCCAGCGTTGATTACCTATCCACAACCCCCTCCTTGATCTCCGCCTTGAAGGAAATTAAGGCCTGGTCCTTAAGGAATCCAAGCCATCCACCATTGTTTATTCTCCTCGAGATGAAGGAGAGCAGCCCTGTTCCTTTTGCCAAGAAGCCTATCTCCTTCACTCGCAAGACACTCGAGGCAGTCGAAACGGAAATATTAAGTGTCTTCAAGATAAACAAGATCATCACCCCGGATTCGGTCCGCGGAAAAACACAAACCCTCAGGCAGGCAGTGCGGGAAAAAGGTTGGCCGACCCTTGAGACCTCGAGGAGCAAGGTGATGTTCGGCCTCGACAACTCCGGAAAAATTCGTGATCTCTACCTCAAGGGAAATCCATCACTGGAGGGGAGGTTGTTGTTTGCCAGTGTCGGTGAAAATGACCCGGGTGCGGCTTGGTTTAAGATAAACGATCCGCTTCGCGATTTCGCCCTGATCCAGAGGCTTGTCCGGGCAGGGTTCATGGTTCGCACGCGCGCTGATTCTGATACCCGCGAGGCACGCATGAATGACACCCGCCGCCGGGACAGGGCCCTTGCCAGTGGAGCACAGTTCATAAGTACTGATTTCCCGGAACCCAAGCAGGATATTTCCAACTATTCAGTCAGGTTCCAAAAGGCTGCCTCTTATCGTCACAATCCCGTCAGTCAAACAGGGAAAGATAGACCTTGAACAAGAACCTTCTCCGTAACCTGATCACAGTGAATATAATTAAAGGCCACCTATTACTCGCTACCTGTCTTGTCCCCTTCAGCGTTGCCCCTGCCGAACCGGAGCTTCTCGATGACAGGTACAGGTTGACCCTGTTCGCGGAAAGCCCGGATTTATCCACCCCGATAGGCTGCGCGATCGACGGAAAAGGCAGGGTTCTGGTCATCGAGTCACACACCCACTTCCGGCCTGACGGTTACATTGGCCCCAAGGAAGACCGCATCCTTGCATTTAGTGATACAGATGGTGACGGCAAGGCGGACAACAAAGAGATCTACTTTGAGGGAGGGGCACACACGATGTCCATCACACCTGGCGGCAGTGATACCTTTTACGTCGCCACCCGTTCCGAGGTATTCAGGCTCAAGGATGGAAATAAAGACGGCAAGGCGGACAGCAGGGAAACCCTAGTCACCCTCAAAACCACGGGCCAATATCCGCACAACGGACTCTGCGGGCTTGCCTTAACTTCAGACCACTCAAAGCTGTACTTTGGCCTCGGGGAAAATCTGGGGAAGCCTTACGAGATTATCAGCCAGACCGGTGCAAAAGAGATTACCAGCATGAAGGGTGGAGGCGAGGGAGGTAATATCTACAGTTATGACCTCCTTACAGGATTACTGGTCCGCATCGCAACGGGTTTCTGGAATCCCTTCGGGATATGCCTCACCCCTGAGGGGCGCATGTTTTGCGTGGACAACGACCCGGACGCACGTCCTCACAACCGGCTCCTGAGGATTGTTCCCGGCGGGGACTACGGGTATCAATACCGCTACGGTCGCTCAGGAATACATCCACTGCAGGCCTGGAACGGCGATCTTCCCGGCACACTGCCAATGATCTGTGGCACCGGGGAAGCCGCCTGCTCTGTCATTACCCACGGAGAACAACTATGGGTCACCAGCTGGGCAAATGGTCGAATT
>CAWVVE010000224.1:0-4787 GCA_963933075.1 uncultured Verrucomicrobiaceae bacterium
CAACAATGACCCGACCAACCGCATCCACTTCAATCTTGTTGAATTGGCGGGTGCCCAGGACTTGACCCTCACCGTTGACCTAATTGCCGGCGGATGGTGGGACGCGGCGGCCGGTGCCAGTGGCGGCGACTACGGAACCCATGACGTCAGCATCAATTTCAATGGTATCCAGATAAATAACTCTGTCGGAATTGTTGAAAACACTCTGTTGGAACTGAATTTCACGTCCGCCTCGGTAAACGCGGTGGCCGGCGAGAATGTAATTGAAATCACCCGTGCCGGCGGCGACAGCAAGGGAGACGGTGGCAATGCCGGTTGGATCCAGTTTGATCAGGTCTCCCTTGATGGCAGCCCTGCTGCTATTCCGGAACCCTCCACAGGGATCCTCGCGCTGCTTGCATGCTTTGGCATGGCCCTGTTGCGGCGGCGACGCTAAACAACATTTTTTTATTTTCCTGTTACAGGAAGGGTGCCTTGTTTTAAAGGCACCTTTTTTTTGGGTCACTACTTCCTGAAGGCAGTAGTGGTTACCAGAGCGATTAATATGCGCATCCTGAAACTCATCTCTGCAGCCATGATCACAGTCACTCCCTGTGCCTGTTCACGGAAGGAGGAAAAAAACAACACCACTGCCCCTCAACAATTGCCGCAGTGGCAAAAACACTCCGGAAATGTCTCATACCGGCCGCTTGCCGATCGCCGGGGAGGTAAAAGCACCAGCTTCACCCCGCTGGGCAAAAATGAAACGGGGATCAGCTTCCAAAACCACCTCCAGCGGCAAAATATCCGCAACTACCTGCTCAACGGTGCCGGCCTCACCGTGGGTGACATCGACAACGATGGCTGGCCGGATCTCTTCCTGGTATGCCAGGACGGCCCCAACCGGCTCTATCGTCAGGTTTCCCCCTGGAAATTCGAGGACATCACCACTGCCGCCGGTATCGAGGATCACGGCGCCTGGGGTTGCGGCGCCTGCTTTGCCGACATGGACAATGACGGTGACCTTGACCTCTTCGTTTGTAACAAGGGAGCCGCCAATGAATTCTACCTCAACTCGGGCAAGGGGCGATTCACCGGGGGGCGATTCAGCCTGTATTCACCGCAAAATGCTTCACCGACCATGGCGGCACCGGCTGATTATGACCGGGACGGTGACCTTGACCTCTACGTGGCAGCCAACCGCCTCTTTGACTTCAAGGAACTCTTTAACCACAAGATCGAGGTGATTCAGGACACCGCCACCGGCAAACGCCGGGTGCCCCCCCCTTTTGACGAACACTGCCAGTATAATGAGGGTAATATTCTCATCGAGCTGGGCAGCCCCGATGTCCTGCTGCGCAACGAGGGCGGAAAACCGGGAACCCCGCCGATTCTGCGCTCCGTCCCCGCGACCAAGAGTGGGTTATCCCCTGAGCGCGACCACGGGCTGGCTGCCGTCTGGTTCGATGTCAACAACGACCAGTGGCCCGATCTCTATGTCTCCAATGACTTCTCCTCCCCCGACCACCTCTACCTCAATGCCGGTGGCACTTTCAGCGATATCATCGGCAAGGTGGTTCCCTACACCTCATTCTACTCGATGGGCAGCGACTTCGCTGACATCAACAACGATGGGTGGATCGACTATCTGTCCACTGACATGTCGAGTACCACGCACTACAAGCAAAAAACCATGATGGGGCTGATGGAGCGCTCACAATGGTTCCTCGACAACCTGGAACCGCGTCAACAAATGCGCAATGTCCTGCACGTCAACACCGGCGCGGGCAAGTTCATCGCCGCGGAATTTTTTGCCGGACTCGCCAGCACGGACTGGACCTGGGGTGCCATGTTTGGCGACCTCGACAACGATGGCCTGGAGGACGTCTACATCACCAACGGCATGGAGCGCAACATCCAGGATGCCGACCTTGCCGCGAAATCCATCAGGTTGAATGCCGCCGGGGCATCAAAGGAGCAAATCCGCGAGCAAATCCGAACCGCCCCAAGATTGCCGGAACAAAACCTGGCATTACGCAACCTCGGCGACCTGCGCTTTACCCCAGCCAATGAATCATGGAACCTGGGGGGAACCACGGTCAGTCACGGAGGGTTACTCTGTGATCTCGATCGCGACGGCGACCTTGATATCATCGCCAACAACATGAATGAGCAGGTGACCCTGCTGCGCAATGAATCCGGCCCGCAAAAGCAAAGCATCCTGGTCTCGCTGGTCGGGATCAAAAGCAACCGTTTCGGTCTTGGCGCCAGGGTAGTCGCACAAACTGCCGCTGCAAAACACACGCGGATCCTCACCAGCTCACGCGGCTATGCCTCGGGGTGCGAGCCTGTAATTCACTTCGGATTGGGCGAGTCGACCAATATCCTGACGCTGACCGTCTTCTGGCCAAGCGGCGCGGAGCAAACCCTGGAAAATATTGCAACCGGCCACCACTACAGGATTTCCGAGCCGGCCGATACTCCCGAATCGGCCCCGCCGCCAGAACCGCTGCATGAGCCAAATCCTGTAGCCTTTTTCAATGAGCTCTCCCCCTCAACAACGGGAATTGATTCTACCCATCTCGAGAACAGTGTTGATGACTTCGCCAAGCAACCACTGCTGCCGAACAAGCTTTCCCGTTTCGGGCCCGCCCTTTGTGCCGGAGACTTTAACGGCGACGGGCTGAATGATATCTTCGTCGGCGGGGCAGCCGGGTCGGCAGGAGAGCTCTTCCTTCAGGAAAAGACCGGTAAGTTCATCGCGCAGCCTGCCGTGGCGGCTTTCACCGACTACCGTCACAGTGAGGACATTGATGCGGTTGCCCTTGATGTGGACAATGACGGGGACAAGGACCTCTATGTGGTCAGTGGCGGAAACCACTCCGAGGCGCAAAGCCCGCTCTACCAGGATCGCCTATATTTAAACGACGGTTCCGGAAAATTCACGCTGGCGCCGACTGGCACGCTCCCGAGGATGCGGGAAAGCGGCTCCTGCGTTGCCGCAACCGACATCGACCGCGATGGAGACGTCGACCTTTTCGTCGGCGCCCGCCTCATTCCCGGTAATTACCCGATGCCACCCGCTTCTAAACTCCTGCTCAATAAAGGCGGCAAGTTCACCCACGCAACGTCAGCCGGCCTCACCCCAAGGGGCATGATTACCGATGCCCTATTCTCCGATATCGATTCCGACGGCTGGGTGGACCTGGTAACCTGCATGGAATGGGGGCCGGTCTCCATGTGGAAGAATACAGGGGGAACCTTCCGTGATATCGGCGCAGCCAGCGGCCTGGAAGCGCTCAGTGGTTGGTGGAACGGCATCAGCGCAGGCGACATTGATAATGATGGTGACCCTGACTTCATCGCAACCAACTTTGGCCTCAACACCAAGTATCACGCCTCAGCGGAGCATCCAGCACTGCTTTACGCGGCGGATTTCGGCAACGGCCGCATGAACGTGGTTGAAGCAGCGCATGAGGAAGGCAAAATCTACCCGGTACGCGGCAAGAGTTGCTCGACCAATGCCATGCCCTTCCTGCAAAAAAAATTCCCTACCTTCCATGACTTTGCCCTGGCGACCATTGATGACATCTACTCTCCCGGACAGAATAATGATACGCTGGAACTCAAGGCGGCCATGCTCTCCTCAATCCTGATCCTGAACATGGGGGAAGGAAGATTTAAAACCCGGGCATTACCGACCCTCGCCCAGCTTTCACCCGCCTTCGGCTCGGTAATGCATGACTTTAATGGTGACGGGCACCTTGACGTGGTCATTGGGCAGAACTTCTACCATCCGCAACGGGAAACCGGGCGCATGAATGCCGGGCTGAATGTTTTTCTCGAGGGTAATGGCAAGGGCGACCTGGAAGCCATCTGGCCATCAACAAGCGGGTTACTTACCCGCGATGACTCCCGCAACCTGTTGGTACTTGAGGACAATGGACGCACCCTCCTGCTTTCAGCCCCGAACAACTCCAGGCTGCGCGTCTTTGAGTTTCAGCCATAGGGCCCGGACGAAACCGGGATCACTGCCCCATGAAACTGATCCGGTGCAGCCGGTTTGGGGCCAGTCCCTTCACTTGCTGCAGGTGAGCCCCGGGCCACAGTATCTCAGCTGATAGCGCCGCGGCATGATCGCCAAGGCCAAAGTGCAGTGTTATTTCATTCTGGTTGCCCTCTCCCATGCCCGACTCAACATGCCGGGTCAGGATCTGATCCCCGAGCTTGATCTTCACGATTGCCCCGATCGCTGAACGGTTCACGATTCTCCCGTCTCCGCCAAGGATTAGCCTGATCCAGTTGCCTCTTTCAGCATCATTGATAAACAACTTTCCGGCCGTGCACAGGTCGAGGTCCCCGTCATTGTCAATGTCAGCCCATGCCGCCTGGTAGGTGGCATCCAGCTTACCGACACCTTCCGCGCCGGTCCTGTCCGCAAACTTCCAGCCGCCCCCGTTACTGTATAAGACAGGGTAGTTCCTGATGCCGCCGGTACCGGTGCCATAAACCGTGGTAAAGAATAAATCCAAGTCACCGTCATTGTCGTAATCGGCAAAGGCCGGTGAGGCGAAGGACTCCTGCCAGGCGAGGCCCGCGCCACTGCTCTTGTCCTCAAAAGTGTAGCCGGCCTCCCGCCCCCTGTTGCGCAGGAACTGGGGATGGTCCTGCCCCGGTCGCGGGTGGCTGAAATTGCCCACGAAAAGGTCAATCAATCCGTCATTATCCAGGTCCGCAAAGCAGGATCCTATCGTGTGCCCGCTAACCGGGTACTTAATGCCTCCGGTATAATTGATCACGCCCGCCGG
>CAWVVE010000225.1:0-4779 GCA_963933075.1 uncultured Verrucomicrobiaceae bacterium
GACTTTGCGTGGGATTGAAAAGGCGGCGGAGGTGGTTGATGCCCTTGAGGCTGTCGGGCTTGATTGCCAAGAACCGGTCTTTTCGCCAGGTCAACGTCCACGCCTGGTGCTGGAAAGGCAGTTGTTCCGCAAAATGCGGCCTGAGCATGTGCTGCCAGAGAGGTATTCAGCGATACAGCGTGCGGGTGAAATGGCTCCTTATGATTGTGTTGCTGAGGATTCGTCCACTGGTGAGATGTTGAGGGTCCTGATCCTTCCTCCGGAACGCATCATTTCGGAACAGATGCTTGATATTTTTGAAGGCTCGGGATGCGCTTCATTGATTGATACGGTGGCCTTCTGGAAACACGAGGATTTCCGCCTCCTTGCTGAACGGGCTGAGCCTGGCTTTTCTCTTGTCGAATGGCTTGAGGCTGTGCCTCGGTGTGAGGCGTCCGAAATTGCGTTAATTCTTACTTCATTGGGGAGCATGCTTGAGGACGTGGTCGCCACAACATTCAGTCCACGGTTGCACCCCGCCGACATATTCTTCGTCTTTCCGGACGTGGATGAGGATTGTGATTATCTTCTTATTGAGGATCAGCCGGTAGGCAATTGGCCTGAATTTTATTTCATGGTGCGAGCTCACCGGACAATCCGAGCGCTCACAGATATTACTTATGGTGATGTTCCGGGGGGGGCTGATGAAGTTTTTGTGGCAGCAGAGCGCGGGGATTGGGTTTCCACGAAATTAATCGTCTCCTGGTACCTTAGCCTTTGGCGCAGAGGATTGGTGCATCAGGCGGAGGAGCTGGCTACGACCCTGCGGGCAACCCGTGGAGGTCCTGACCCCGGTGATGAGAGCGGTTCAGGACGGGGGAATCCTTTTGATGATGTGGGTCAAGTCACGGTGAGCCCTATCGCAGAGGCAATGGGAATCATCGGCGATGAGGACTTTCGCGGCAGTGAGATGAGTTCCAACCCCATTGCGAGGAAGATTTGGCTTGGAGATGACCTGGAGAGCCCTGCAATTGAAGAGGAACCAGATGATCAGGAAGAGAAATCGTTTAACCCGACGGAAAAATCCCTGAGGATTGTTTTTTGTATTCTTGGAGCTATTGCCGTGGCAATTTCAGTTGCTCATTGCAGCGGCAATGCCTTTTGGCTCTGATCATGATCAGAGCTGAACCTGTCGGAAATATTCGTGCTGCTCTTGGCGAGGGACCTTGTTGGCATGAGGCGCTGAGGGCATTGCTGTGGGTGGACATCATGGGATGCAGTCTACACAGGTATAATTCACAAGATGGTATTGAGAGTTCCTGCGGGGTTTCCGGTAATCCCGGGTGTGTTGTTGGGTGCAGTGATCACAGGTTATTGGCGGCAGTAAATAACTCGCTCTATTTACTGGACGGGTTTGCCAGTGAGGGGGAGGCCTTTGCCGGGGCGGAGCAGAATTCGCGACTGCGCTTTAATGATGGCAAATGTGATTCACTGGGGAGGTTGTGGGTTGGCACCATGGATCGGGAGGAAAAGGATTCCATTGGTGCTCTTTATAAAGTATCCGGCACGACTCCCCCGGTTCGGGTCATTTCGGGAATTACTGTGTCAAACGGGCTGGCATGGTCACCGGATGATCGACAAATGTATTATATCGACAGTCCCCGCCGTTGTATCTGGGTTCTTGATTTTGACCGCGGTGAAGGTGCCGTCAGTAACAGGAGGACTTTGGTGGAGTTTGACGAGGAAGATGGATTTCCTGATGGCATGACAACGGATTCAGCAGGTAGACTTTGGGTTGCTTTCTGGGGAGGGGGAAAGATTCTCTGTATTGATCCGCAAAGCGGCCAAGCGGAACTGCGCTTGGACTTGCCGGCCAGCAAGGTTACCTCATGTGCATTTGGCGGTGACAACCTAGAGAGCTTGTTCATTACCACGGCAAGGGTAGGACTGGCGGATGATGAAGAGCCGCTTGCCGGGCGCCTGTTTGTTGTCGATCCGGGGATTACCGGTGCTCCAAGCCATCGCTTCGCGCTGGATTGAGCAAGACTTCTCCGGAAGTCATTAAATGGAACAGCTCTTTGCGGGAGCTTCTTCATTAAGGAGCAGGGATTCCTATTGAAAGTCGTTTATTGTGGGAACCCGGGAAGCGATAGCGGTAAGGGTTTTCTCAGCGTTAAGAAGCAGGGGGTAGTAAGTTCCCTGCATCATTTCCCCCTTGGGGACATGCGGATAATTGTCGGCTCCGGGGGCATTGCCGCCATCCTCTTCGCGGCTGGATCTTACCCCGTCTGCAAAGATATTGATAATGGCGGCCCTCCTGCTTCTTTCTGAATGGTTCTCGTAGGAACCATGCATCAGCAGCGGGTGATGAAAACTTCCCTCACCGGCCTGCATCTCCACGGGAACTTTGCGGGAGAAATCTTCGCGTTGTGGTGCTGTTAGCTGATTACCGATGGCGTCCATTTCACCGGCCAGGCTTTTCTTTTCGAGGAGGCCCCAGAGGTGGCTGCCGGGAACGTAATACATGCAGCCATTGGAGGCGTCGGCATCATCGAGGCCAATCCAGCAAGTGAGGTGTTCCATTGGTGCAGTCCAAGTCCAGTAGGAGTAATCCTGATGCCAGGCAACGACTCCGCCATGACGGGCAGGTTTACTGAAGAGCTGATCGTGAAAAAGGCGAAAACTCTTTCCCAGCAACTGGTAGGCAGCCATTAGGAATGCGGGGTTCCAGAGGAGGTCATGGAAGGAGGTGCGGACACGCCACGCGCCAAGGGCGTGGAAAAGTGTTGTGTCAGGCTTTTCCGATTCGTTGCTGTGATATTCGTAGAAGAATTCACTGCCCTCGTGCCTAGGGTCTGTCATTTCAACGAGGTGATTGCGCAGGGCCTCCATCTGCTCCTGGCTGAGGAGTTTCACCCCGGCCAGGTATCCCTGATCCCTGTATTGCAGGATTTGCTGCTCGGACAGGGTGTATTGCAGCCATCCTTCCGGTTCTCTCGGCGAGGCAAATAGCTTTGTGATAAGTCCGTTTGTGAGCCCCAGGTCGGTTGTCATCGTAATTGCTCCATGGGTTTTACTTAATTATCCGCAGATCCTCCCGCACTCTCAAGGCAATTGTGCGTAAGTAGAAGAATCTCGTTGTGATAGGGTGAGATTGGTTGGAAATTGAAAAAAGGTATGGAAAGAAGAACCTCGAGAAGCATTAGTGGTCTGCGACTGTTGTCTGCGCTGGCCAGCATTGTGATTATCATTGGAGGGCTCAAGCTGGCCGCGGATCTTGTGCTCCCGGTGATACTGGCTTTTTTCCTGGCTGTTGTAAGCCTGCCGATCCTTAAGGCCCTTCGCGAAAGGGGCTTGCCTAGATTTCCTGCTGTATTGCTAACGGTGATCGTTGACATTGGAATTCTCAGTCCGGTGGTCATGATTGGCCTGAACCTGGCCACTGAATTCCAGGACAAATTTGATTATTATAACCAGGGTCTTGCACAGCGGGCCGATGAATTTCAGGGATGGGTGAAGGTGGAGTTTGACTATGAACTAAAGGTTGAACCCGAAGCGGTGATGCAGGGCATAGAGACTTTTGTCGTGGGTTTCCTTGGAGGGGCTGCCGAATTCCTGAAGGATTTCACTTTCGTCTTAATCATCCTGATTTTCTTTCTTACAGAAGCAGGAGGGTTTGGCAGAAAAATGGGGGCAATCAAGTTGGCCAGGGGACCTGACCTCTCGAGGTTTGCCGAAGCAGCAAAGGATATTCAGAAATACCTTGGGATAAAGACCGTTGTCAGCGCCATCACCGGCGTTCTCGCCGGTTTGCTTACATGGCAGCTGGGTCTGGATTTTGCCTTGCTGTGGGCAATGGTGGCATTTTCCTTCAACTATATTCCTGCCATTGGCTCTATTATTGCAAGTATTCCTCCCACCTTGCTTGCCCTTGTGGACAAGACCCCAGGGGTGGTATGTCTTGTGTTGTTGGGATTTCTGGCCATCAACATGCTCCTTGGTAATTTCATTGAGCCAATGCTCTTGGGAAGGAAGTTTGGAATATCTGTCTCGATGGTTGTCCTTTCAGTGGTCTTTTGGGGCTGGATATGGGGCCTGATCGGGATGTTCCTTGCGGTGCCGCTGACAATATTACTGAAGGTGGCCCTGGATAATTCCGCTGAGTTTCAGTGGTTGTCGGTGGCGATGGGCAAGCATGACCGTGGTGTCGAGGAGGATCCCGGTTAATCCTCCAGTGCAGCATAGACAATTCTTTTCAGCTCTTTCTCGAGAGTCCACTCATAGGGCATGAAGTTGCGCAGGGTGATGACAATGAGCTTGTCTTTCGGTGAGATCCAGAAATGGGTGCTTGCCGCTCCTCCCCAGCCGATTTCCCCTGAACGTCCGCCAAATCCCCAGTCGCTTTCGGTCTTTCTCACCCCAAAGCCATATCCAAAACCGATTCCTTTTCGATTGTCCCCAATGCCGATATTAGGAATTGATTCGGGCAACTGGTTACGGGTCATCAGCGCAACGGTTTCTTCCTTGAGAAGGCGTTTGCCGTCAAGTTCACCGCCATTAAGGATCATTTGGCAGAACCGAAAATAATCATGAGCGGTTGAACACAGGCCTCCTCCCCCTGATTCATGTGCTGGTTTTTTCTGGAATGGGCTTAACCGGGAGGGTTCGCTTACTGTAAGCTTACCTAATGAATTCCTGGAGTGTTGGCTGGTAAGGCGGCCGGACTTGCCGGATGGCACGTGAAAGCCAGTGTCCTTCATCCCGAGGGGAAGAAAGATCCGCTCGTGAATAAAGCGGCCG
>CAWVVE010000226.1:0-4772 GCA_963933075.1 uncultured Verrucomicrobiaceae bacterium
CAAGACCATCCGTGGGCGCATTTATTTGGTGCCTAATGATTTTCCCGGTCTTCTTGCGAGCTACCGCAGGGACTTTCCCGAACAGGCTCAATGAAAAATCTCACCCTCGTCCGCCATGCCAAATCCGCATTGCATTGCCCAGATGGGGATGATCATGACCGACCCCTGAGCAAGCGTGGCCTCAGAGCCGCACCACAGATGGGCGGTTACCTGCAGAAACGCGGGATCAAGCCGGACATACTGCTGAGCAGTACAGCACTCCGGGCCATAACAACCGCTCAGTTGATCGCCGACGAACTGGGTAGAAAGCGGGAGCAAATCCAACCTGTGGATGATCTCTACCTTGCATCGATACCCGATTATGAACGCATCCTTAGATCGATCGATGAAACTGCCGACAACGGACACGTAATGATTTTCAGCCACAACCCGGGCACTCATAATTTTGCCCATCACCTTACCGGCGGAAACGAGATAGAGCGCTTCATTACCTGCGCAGTGGCAATCATCGAGCTAAATATCGATTACTGGGGTGAAATCGGCCCTGGTTGCGGGCGGCTCAAACACTTTGTGACTCCCCGGGATCTTCCATCCGCTTAAAGCCTCCGCTTCTCACGGGCATCACTCACTGCTGCCCGGCAGGCTCACCTTGAAAAGCGCTGGGCCTGATTGTTGCAACACATGACTGGCCATTGTCCCGGGGGGACGCCCCCTCCACGGTCATGCCCCGCTTGACATACCCCAGCCCGATAAGCAACCCGGCTGAAGATTCAACCACGCTGGTTACTTCACCGGATTTGTCCCCGGCAGCATTCAGCAACAGCCAACCTGGTTGCGGACGATCCCCGGCAAAAGCAAGCGCCACCAGGCGACGGTTGACACGCCCAACACTTTGCAATCTCGAGATGACTTCCTGGCCAACGTAACACCCCTTGTGAAAATCCACGCTTCTATACTCAAGCAATGCCTCCGCCGGCAATGTCTTTAAAGCTAATTCATTGCCCCAGCCGGGTATGCCGCACTCAACCCGTAACACCTCGGTAGCAGAGGGACTCATCCAGTCCGTGCCCGCCGGCAAATCCCCCGGGCACATCCATCGGTCATTGCCCGGCAGGGCGAACCTTTCGCAGGCAATGCCGGGTGTCCTCTCCTCGAGATCATGAATCAAGAGATAATCATCGGTGACGTCCTCTAATTTGACATCATCGGCAATAATATATTTTGCAAGCCTCTGGAAAAGCGACTCCCTCAGGCCGGCGTCAGCATCAATAAAAAAAGCCTGCCCGTCAGCCTCAACGGTGATCCATACCAACCCCTCCAGTCCGCCCTTTACCGTGGTAACACAGGCGGAAATCGCACAATCACTGCCTGCCTTGGTGACGTCGTTGCTGACCTGTCCGTTGAGGTAGCGGACACGGTCGCTGCCTGAAAGGCGAAACTTCGCACGACAGGAAAGATCAATGGATTTCATTTGGGAAATGCAACTTTGCAAGGTTCATCAATCCGCCCTTTCAGCTCAACTATCCAGGGTGGCACAGGTTGGCAATCTCTACCCCTTGCGATAATTCTCGTAAACCACCGAGTAATCCTTCTCTCCCCGCCCGGCATCCATTTGCTCCATCATTGCCGCTGTGGCAGAGGTCAGCACGGGAAGACTCATTCCATTTTTGTCGGCCAACTCCAAGCCAAACTTTGCGTCCTTAAGCATATTCTTGAGCGAAAAATGCGGCAGGTAATCGCCGGCAAGCATTGTCGGAAGTTTCATTCCTGACAATCCCGAGGAACAGCCATTTACCGCGAGTGCCCGCTCCATTTTCTGAGGTTCAACCCCTCCCTGCTCACAAACTGCCAACGCCTCAGAAAGAATCGCGACGGTGGTAGCGGAAATCATATTGGTAGCAATCTTTAAAACGGTCGCGGTGCCGATCTTTCCGAGATGCGTAACCGTCTGG
Source organism: uncultured Verrucomicrobiaceae bacterium (assembly GCA_963933075.1). Taxonomy (GTDB): domain Bacteria; phylum Verrucomicrobiota; class Verrucomicrobiia; order Verrucomicrobiales; family DEV007; genus CACIUL01. Next base: position 1,953 of record CAWVVE010000226.1, read on the forward strand.
GCACTGGCATCCAATACGCCACTAACCCGCTCAACGATTGCCTGTTCCCCACCGACATAATAATTAAGCTTGCCCTCCGTTGCAGCATCCCTGCTGCCGGTAAAAGGGCAATCCAGGAATGCGGCACCGGTATTGCCGACGCGCAGTGCCGCCTCACGGGTTGCCTCCGGGGACACCGTGGCATGGTTCAACACGATATGCCCTTCGCCGAGTTGTGAAGCCATTTCGTCCACCACTGCCAGCAGAGCTTCTCCATCGCGAACAAAAATCTGTAAAACGCCAGCCTTGCCGGCAACCTCCCCGGGCGAACCAAGAGCATCGGCATGATCCTGAGGTGTGCGGTTCCAGACACAGGTTCTCCAACCCTGGTCACGCAGATTCTGGGCCACCCGGCTGCCGATGATGCCCAGGCCCAATACCCCGACTATAATGTTTTCTTCTGACATCTTTCGTGAATGCTTATGAAAGGGTATGCACGCTGGAAATTATCACAACTGCTCATTGCCAGCCCCGGGAAAATCCGGGACCTGACCGCCAAACGCACAAACAAAATGCCGCAAGGAGCCTTATGCGGCCCCATGCACTCAGCGCCTCAACAAAACCCCTCTACTTCTTCTTCTTTTCAGGCTGGACCTGCGTCCTGGGTTCTATCAGCTTTGTCTTGCCGATTGGCTTGCCGGTTTTCGGGTCAACCGGTGTTACCTTGATCTTGCCACCCTTTTCCTTCGGAAACTCAACGGCAACCGGCGGAGTGGTGGCGGTAATTGGCTTGCGGGGCTTGGTGCCTGTAGCGGGCTTCCTGCTGGATCCCACCTGAGGGGCACGCACCGGCGGACTGACCTGGGGAACCGGCTTGGTAACCTCAGCAAGTTCGATGTCAAAGATCAGTGTTGTATTTGGCCCAATGGGAGGGCGGCGGCCAAGGTCCCCATAGGCGAGCTCTGATGGGATAAACAACTGCCACTTCGAGCCGACAGGCATCATCTGCAGCGCCTCGGTCCAGCCCTTGATCACGCCACGCAAACTGAATTGAGTGGCCGCTCCACCCTTAGACTGGTCGAACATCGTGCCATCAATGAGAGTGCCGCGATACTTTGCCTTCACGCGATCTGTTGTTTTTGGAATCTCCCCCTTGCCTACGGTAATGATCTTATACTGCAATCCGCTGGCGGTAGTCTTGATGCCCTCCTTTTTCGCATTCTCGGCGAGGAATTTTTCGCCCGCAGCCTTGTTCTTGGCCGCCAGTGCATCCCATTGCTCCAACGTTTCCAGTCCATGTGCCTTGATTTGGGATTTCCTGCGCGAAATTGTCTGCCGGTCCTGGCTGAATGCATTCAGGATCCTGGTTTTGTCCTCATCGGAATAATCAAGCAACTGACTGCCCAATGCCGCCTTAAACCCCGCAAGAAACCGGTCAATCTCGATCTCAAGCTCGGCACGCTTCATGTTTGCGCCAATATCAGCACCTATAAGGTAGCTGACAATCTTCATGTCCTTATGCTCGTTGGTAACCTTGGGCTTGGCGACAGCCTTGGCGCCTACCGCCGGCTTTGGCTTCTCAGCCTGACCAAAGGCGGGCAGGATAAGGGCAATCATGGAGAAAATAATGCTGAAATGACGTTTCATGGGAATGTTTGAGTATGAGGTTCCTTAATAAATGAATTCGGGGGGGACAGAATTTAACGCAACCGCCAGAAATATCAAACTTCTGTTGATGCAATTTAGTTGCGTTTATAAAAACATGCATTAAACCTTAAATCCTTATGTGCCACCATATCAAAGCAACGTTTCTGGGACTTGGCGCATTTTGCAGCATGGGCCTCTTCAATGCCTGTAAAAACAGCACCAGGGTGGATGAGAGTCCTTCAGGCCAGGATGAAAAATTACGAATAATGGTCAGTGTCCCGCCTCTTGCTGACTTGGTCCGCAAGGTAGGGGGCAAGCATGTCCACATCGACGTCCTGGTCGATAACGGGCAGGATCCGCACACCTTTTCCCCAAGCCCGGTTCAGATGAAGGCCCTCGGCAAGGCAGATATCCTGCTTACCGTGGGCATGCCCTTCGAGGAAACCCTGGTCCACAAAGTCAGTGACACCAACATCGGGATTACCGTTGTCGACGCTTCTGCAGGGATTGAAAAGCTCGGCCTTGAACACGAACACAACGACCATGAGGAGGAGAACCTGCCGGCAACAGGCGAAGGAGCAACGGAAGGCACCCATGATCATCATGATCATGATTTCGATCCGCATGTCTGGCTGGCTCCATATTCCATCAAGGTTCAGCTTGAAAACATTGGGAGGGCACTGGCCAAGGCTATCCCCGAACAGGCCGCAACCTTTGCTGATAACCTTGAGGCCTCAAAAGCGCAGCTTGCTGTTGCGCACGGGCAGATTGCCGGGAAATTAAAGCCATTTGCCGGAAGAGAATTTTTCGTGTTCCATCCCGCGTTCGGCTACTTCGCCCATGAGTATGACCTTGAGCAAATAGCCATTGAGATTGGTGGCCACAGCCCAACCCCGAAAGAAATGATCGGCTTCCTCGCCGTTGCCAAGGAGGCAAACATAAAGGTTATATTCGTCCAGCCGCAGTTTGATCCGCGAAGTGCCGAAGTAATCGCCAAGGAGCTTGGGGCAAAAGTCGCGCTGCTCAATCCCCTTGCCCCTGACGTGATTGACAACCTGCACGCCATTGCTGATGCGATCGTTGCAGGGTTCTCCGATCCAGAAGACAGGCCTTAACCCCGATTGCAATCATCCTGGTAAAGGGATACCCGCAATCCAGAAAATACCCAGCTGCAGTGCCGGCACTCGAATTCAA
>CAWVVE010000227.1:0-4760 GCA_963933075.1 uncultured Verrucomicrobiaceae bacterium
CCAGGAATCGGCGGGGGCTCATTCCCCTTTGTGCACGTCGGTGAGCGTGATCCAGGTAATGAGGCCCGCCTGTCCAACTTCCTGCTCGGCAGCAACATGCCGATGCCCGATCCGGTCTCCGGTGTGCCGCGCAGTTTCAATGACCTGTTGCGCCGGGCAGCTGATCTGGACTTCGTGGCAAACTTCCCCTGCTTTGCGATATCACTGGCCCCCAGCCTGAGCATGTCCCACTAAAACTTACCTCACAACCCCACAACTGCCGGCGCGACCCTTCTCAGCGGGGTTGCGCCGGTCTTCTTTTTTCCTGGAACCCGACTTTGAATTCAACCATGAGGTGTTACACGAGCTTGACCCGGGAACACAAAGGGCGCACCATCTTCGCCTCATGGCGAGACTCAACGATCATTACCTCAAGCTGAAAGCCGGTTACCTTTTCCCGGAAATCGCCCGCAGGGTGAAAGCCTTCTGCGATGCAAACCCGGACGCTGCCGGCAACCTCATCCGCTGCGGGATCGGGGATGTTACCGAGCCGCTTCCCGCCGCAGCACGGGAGGCCATGAAGGCCGCTGTCGATGAACTGGGGAAAAAAGAAAGCTTCCGCGGATACGGCCCCGAGCAGGGTTATGATTTCCTGCGCGAAGCGATTGCTGAGGGCGACTACCGCGAGCACGGGATCGAGGTTGATGATGATGAAATCTTTGTCTCTGATGGCTCAAAGTGCGACACCGGCAATATCCTCGACATCTTCGGAAGTGGCAATCGCATTGCCATCACCGATCCTGTCTACCCGGTCTACGTCGACACCAATGTCATGGCCGGAAATACCGGAGAAGCGGACGACTCGGGTGCCTACGCCGGCATCCACTACATGCCCTGTAACGCCGGAAACAGCTTTGTTCCGGAAATTCCCTCCGGGAAGGTCGACCTGATCTACCTTTGTTACCCCAACAACCCGACCGGCGCCACCGCTACCGCCGAACAGCTCAGCGCGTGGGTCGCATACGCCCGCGCCAATGATGCCATCATCCTCTATGACGCCGCCTACCAGGCCTTTGTGCAGGATGAGTCCATTCCCCGCTCAATCTACCAGGTGGAAGGTGCCCGGGAGTGCGCCATCGAGTTCCGCTCCTTCTCCAAGAACGGCGGCTTTACCGGAGTGCGCTGTGCCTTCACCGTGGTGCCCAAGGAATTACTGGCCGAGGACGCGACAGGACAAAAGCAGTCCCTGCACCCGCTGTGGTCACGCCGCCAGAGCACGAAGTTCAACAGTGTCAGCTATCCCGTGCAGCGTGCAGCCGAGGCACTCTACAGTGAGGAGGGGAAAGAACAGGTCAGCCAATTAATCAACCATTACATGGGTAATGCGGGCCTGCTGCGCGATACCTGCACTGAAATCGGACTCTCGGTCCACGGCGGGGAGAACGCCCCCTACGTGTGGGTAGCCTGCCCGGAGGGCACTGATAGCTGGGGCATGTTCGACCGCATGCTCAATGAGGCAAACGTGGTTGTTACCCCAGGTGCCGGGTTTGGCTCCGCAGGCGAGGGATTCTTCCGCATCTCGGCCTTCAACAGCCGCGAAAATGTTGAGGAGGTCTGCAGGCGACTCAAAGCCACACTGTAAGAGGGAAAAAACCCGTTAACGGACCACCTCCAGTAACGACGCGCAGTGTCGAGCCGGTCACTTACTGGACAAACAGGAACTGCTGGGTATTGAGCAGGGTCCAGACCAGCCCTTTTGCCGCGTCCTTCCCGGCCTGTGCGACCTCGTCACGCAGTGCCGCGCGCTCCTCATCTGTCGGCCTGCGCGAGAGCATGCCCAGGTAAATCCGGTCAATCATCTCATCAGAATCCTCCGCGGTTCGGATATCCCTGAAAAGAACACTGTATGGATTGCTGACCGCATTAAAGGTGGAACCATTCATCATGGAAAGCGCCTGCGGCACGGAAGCCTTGTCATTGGCGTTCTCAATCAGTGTGCGGTCCGATTGACCAAAAATCCTCAGGAAGTGCCCGTCAGGGGCCGGGCTTACAATCTCCGAGGCACGCACATAATTGCGCAAACCGGCAAGGGATTTTCTCTCACGCAGGTATGCTGCGTATTCCTGCTTTGTCATCTTCTCGCGAAGCTTCAGCTGCTCCTCCTTGGCTTTTTCTTTGTCACCATTGCCTGCAATCTTGTCATCCGCGTTCTTTGTCATCCAGGCATTGAAGCCTTTTTCATCAGGGAAGTCCTTCCCGGGAAACGCCCCCTTCAACTCTCGGAAGAGCAGGTTGGGCACACGCCGGAAGGGTGTGCGGAAATAATTGCCGGGAATTGTGTCCCAGAAGGTGAGGCGCGCATACTCCCTGGTCGCGTCGACATTGTATTTCATCAGCTCGCCGGCCAGCTGGAGGGCCTTCGCTCCATCCTTCCCCTTGATTGTCTGCTCCACGCGGCCGCGGAAATTCTTCATCTTCTTTTCTGATTGCGTGGTGAATTTGCGTAATTGGGCCTGACGCTTGAGCAACTCCTCAGGTGACTTTTTCTCGAGGGCTTTCCAGGCCTTGAGACGAACCTCAGACACTGCATACTTGCTGCTATCCCTGCTCTTTGCCGTGTCGGCATCCGGCCGGATCATGGCAACCAGTGAATCCCACACCTGTTCAGCACTCATTCTCCGCAAACGGGGTCCCGGGTAATGAAACTCTTCCCCTGCAAACATGTCAAAGGACTGTGCCTCTCGCTGGTATGTCCTGGTATTATAGAGCACCCGGTAATATTCCTTAAGGTCATAGCCAAGGTCGACCATCAAGTCCTCGAGGTAGGCAAGAAGCTCGGGATTACTCGCCTTGGTGGACTCGGTAATCTTGTCCACAGGCTCAAACAACCCGACCCCGAGCACACGCTTCCACAACCTGTTGGCGATTGTCTTGGTAAACCGCGGATTGGTTGATGATGTCATCCAGTTGCCGTAAGCCTCTATGCGGCTCTCGCCCTTCTTGACCTCGACCTTGTCCCCGAACGGGGTGCCGGGAAGAACCACCTGCTTGGGCTTGGCATCATCATACTGGTAGTCATCAGGCAGTTTGAGCGACCTCCGGGTCTCGTTGATCACCGAGTTACGGAAGTTATAGGTGAGCTCATTGAGCCCACGCTTGAAATCAGCAGCTTTCTTCTGGGCAATTTTACCGGCATTCCTCTGCGCCTGCTTGTCCTTGGCGTTTTTCCTTGCCCGCGCTCCCTCCTCCATCGCCTTGCTGTTTACCATTGCCATCGCCTCATTAACACTCCCCGGATTGCGCACGACGGTTACCGGCGTGCTGAATGCCGCCAACTTGTAATAATCCATCTGGGTCCACTCATCAAAGGGGTGGTCATGGCACTGGGCACAGACCATCTGGGTGCCGAGAAAAGTCTGCACAGTGGTTGCCAGGTGATCGATCTCCATGCCACGGTCACGCAGGTAAAAACCCACTGCCCCGTTCTCGTCAACGATACCCTGGGCTGTGACCAGTTCACGAACAAAGCGGTCATAGCGCATGTTCGAGGTAATTGCCTGCTTTACCCAGTTCGTGTAGGCAACACCATTCTCAATCCCCTGGCCATTCATGCGCGTGGTAATACGCAGGATATCAGCCCAGAAATTGAACTGGTGACTGACATACCCCGGGGAGTCAAGCAGGTGATCAATGAGCCGGGCGCGTTTATCCGTGTTCTTTGAAGCGGTAAATTTCCTGGTCTCCGATGGCGTTGGAATGCGGCCAATAATGTCAAGATGCACACGCCGCACAAAGGTGGCGTCATCAGTCAGCGGGTTCGGCTCAACCTTGTTACGGTCATAGCCGGCCTCGATCAGCGCATCCACCCGCGCACTGGCGGCACCTTTGTCCGGGGCCGCGCCAAGGGTGGCCGGAATCGCAATTGAGAGCAGAGCCAGTAATCGGGTGAACTTCATCATGTCAAAAATGGTTAATTGCCGCACCGCTGCCCTTCTCAGGAGAACAGCTCCATGACAGGATTGCCGTGATTGGCAACGGTAAACGGGCGGGCACTTGGGGAGAAAAGCCGCTGGTCCAGCGGCAGCCCGAAGCCGTAGGCAACCGTCGCATTAAAGTCAGCAATGGTCAGCGCATTCTCCACCGGCTCTGTGCCGTTCTCATCGGTCTTTCCATAGATCATTCCACCCTTGATTCCTCCACCGGCCAAGAATGCCGAGAAAGCCTTCGGGTAATGGTCACGTCCCTTGTTCTTGTTGATTTTCGGGGTGCGCCCAAACTCAGTGGTCAGCACCACAAGGGTTTCCTCAAGTAATCCCCGCGCACTCAGGTCATCAAGCAGGGCGGCAAGGGCCTGGTCCAGGATCGCGGTGTTTTGCTGCACGCGCTGGAAATTCTCCTGGTGAGTATCCCATCCGCCAAGTTGAACTTCAACGGAACGCACACCACTCTCGATCAACCGCCGGGCAAGCAGGCAACCCTGGCCAAAGGAATGCTCGCCATAATCCGCACGCACCTCCTCTTTCTCGTCCGCAAGGTTAAAGGCATTAAGGTCACTGCTACGCATCAGCGTCGCCGCCTCATCATACATTGCGGTATAGGCATTGGCATCCTTGTCCCCGTAAGTGCCGTGAAAGCCGCGGTCAAGTTCAGCGGCAAGCTTACGCCGCCGCACGAAAGTTTTATCATCCACGCCAGTGAAGTGTACGCTGTTCTGCAGCCCGGCACCGGGCTTACCGACGACCAGTGGCTCAAAATTTGCACCGAAGAATCCTGCCCCTGCA
>CAWVVE010000228.1:0-4759 GCA_963933075.1 uncultured Verrucomicrobiaceae bacterium
GGCTTTTTCAAAGCGGGAGTGTTCCCCGTGTCCCATGCTCAGTGAGGCATCAATGGCCACCACCATGCCAATATGTTTTTCGCCGATCCACTTGGAGGCTGCGGAATCGAGTATCGGCCGCAACAGGGCGGCGGCAATAAGCAACATGGCAAGACAACGCAGTGCGAGAACCAGAAAGTCCTCAATCTTGATTTGCCCGGAACGCATAACCAGTGCCTTGCGCAAAAGTTCCATTGCCGCCCAATCAGTCTGCTTCCGGTTCTTGCGGTAGAGTAAATGAATAATAATGGGTACTGCGACACCAATTAGTCCGAGTGTTCCCCACAGTGCGAATGAGTTTAAGGATGCCATCGGGATTAATTGTCTCGGGATGCAGGTTGTGATTGGGTGTTGGTATCGGTCATGGCTACAAGATGCGCATTGCGCCAGTCTACATTACAGGGAAAGTCAACGGGATCGCTAAAGCTGACCGAAAGCTTTAGTGTCGCGCCTGGTTGGATCGCTACTTCAACGGCAAGCGGTTTACCGTTGGGTTTAATGATTCCGGTAACCTCAACATTACCTGATGAGGCGGATATACTGGCAACACCGCGATTGGCCGTTGCCGGACATGCACTTGCGCGAAAGCGAATTTTTCCGGTTCCCAACCGGGGTATCCGGTAGGTAATTTCAGAGTTAGGAGCGATGCGCAGGGAATGTGTTGATGTGCGCGCATCGATAATTTGTTGAGGCGCTGGCGGGGGGAGCAGAGGCCCGGATGATTTCAGGGAATCAGCGGTCAGGTCAGAGATCCAGGTCACATTGGCCAACCTTCGGCGAAGGCTGATAATTTTTTCCATCCCGAATTTCAGTTCACCGAGAATCTCGTGTGAAACAATCAGTTGATTGCCCTCGATGCGGGTTTGCCCGATGACTTTACTGCCGTCAGTGAGTGAGAGTTCGTCTCCGCTGGGCGGTTGGCTTGAATCTTCCTTTGCAAGTATATGGCTCAAGACTCCGGCGCGGGGAATAGGGACAACTCCCAGTGAGCAGTTGATGGCAATGTCATTTGCACGAATCCATACAAGGGTTCCCTTTAACGGTTCACCGTTTTCCCGATACATCGTGCCGGAGTCACCTTCACGAATCCCGGTTTTCCAGTGATTGAAGTGCAGGCTGGATATTTTGCCCAGTTCAATGCTGTGTTTTCCCAGATTGGGGCTATTCAAGGTGACCTTATTATTTTCAAGCCCCTCAATTTGTCCAAACCAGTGCTCGCCGTTCTTGAGAATAAGGGCATCCGCTAAATGGGTGGTGGTTCCGCTGGTGATGGTGTTCGCATTCTCGGTTGCCAACAATAAGGTATTGCCAAACTTGGTCCGGTTGCCGTCTTTCCCCATGATTTCCCCGTCTGCAAGCGTGAAAGGCCCTGCAAAGCGCTGCGCACTGTCCAGCAACTGGATGAAACCAATGCCCTTGTCAGTAACAACCGGACGGTTTTTTATGATTCTTTTTGCGGCATTGGAATGCGAGCTTTGCACCACGTGATCAACATTGATATGGCCCAGGATACCCTGTGCCTGGTCGACCACCTGAAATTGTGCCTTTTGTCCGGCAAATTCAGTGACATCAAAGGCGACAAGTTCCAACTGGTCGTTGTTTTCTCCGCTTACGCTGCGAACCGCCTTGCCGTCAATAAGCAGGTTGGCTGCGAGTGTTTCCGGCGCAGTCCCACCGCTGATGAGGAATTTTACGATTGGGCGACTGATCGTAAAGACAGGGCTGGTGAGCTTACCCGTGGCGTTCAGGTTTTCCGAGAAACTGGTGAGGAACCACCTGCCGGTGTAGCGACCGGCACGGGTACGCATTTGCTGGGTGCCATGGTGGAAGTCGCGATTGAAGCAGTCACCTTCAAAAGTCCACCCCCAATTACGCATTTTTCCGATTTCCTTTTCCTCAAAATCACCAATCAGGAGGTCACCGTTACGCAACTGGGAGGAGGTAGGGTTTTCCGCCTGCTGAGCAGAAGACAAAATGCTCCCAGCGAGCAGCGTGATCGCAATGATTTGCAGGAGCTTTTCCATGTCGCTTGAATTAACGAGCTTTTGCCAAAGCGCTTCGTTGCAACAGATAGTTGGAGATGGTGTGTTCTATCGGATCCGAGGTATTGACCATGACATAGTCCACCTCTGCCTTGTCGCAGGATGTTTTTATCTCACGGATGAAAGATTCAAATTCCTTTAGGTAGTTCTCACGGACCCGGGCAGGCTGGGTTACCAGTTCGCCTTCTCCTTCAAGCCCGATGAATTTCCACATTCCGTTGAGGGGAAATTCAATTTCATAACGGTCGAGGACATGGAAAAGCACAACGTTGTGTCCACCAAAGCGCAGGTGGTTCAGGCCACTGATGAATTCTTCAGTGTTATCGAAGAGGTCACTGAAGAGCATCACGAACCCGCGTTGGGACATGCGGTTTGCGAACTCGTGCAGAACGGCTCCGACGTTTGTTCGCGGTTGGGGTTCGAGTTTCTCCATTTCACCGGAAATATCACTGAGGATGCTCAAGTTGCTTTTCGGCTGGATGTAGTTCTGCAATTCACCATCAAACATGCCCACGCCGACCGAGTCACCCTGGTTGACAGTCAGGTAAGCCATGCTGGCGGCAAGATACTTGGCATATTCCAGCTTGGATATTTTTCCGGAGCCGTAAGTCATGGACTGGCTACCGTCGAGCAGCAGGTTGGCGACGAAATTGGTCTCGGCGTCAAACTGCTTGATGTAATAGCGGTTGAAGCGCGCATATGCCTTCCAGTCAATCTGGCGAACCTCGTCACCTGCGACGTATTGGCGATAGGCAGTGAATTCACTGCTGATGCCTCGCACCGGGCTGCGGTGCAGACCGATACGTAAACCCTCAACCACCTGACGAGCGACAATCTCCAGCGACCCAATGCCGGAGAGGATCTCCGGATCGAGATATTTGGCGTTATGTTTATGTTTAAGCTGCGCCATCGTAAAGCTCTTTACCTGCAGATGTATCCTTGATCAGTCTGTTGATGATGATGTTGGTGTCTATTCCCTCGGACTGCGCAGCAAAGTTGAGCCCCATGCGGTGACGCATAACAGGTTGTGCCAGTGCTTGAATATCTTCAGCTGAAACGGAGAACCTGCCGCGCAGAATTGCACGCGCTTTTGCTCCTGTGATCAGGTTCAGGCAGGCACGGGGTCCGCATCCCCAGGAGACATAGTCCTTGATAAAGTCGGGAGCATTTTCCTCATCCGGGCGCGTGGCCCTGACCAGTGCCGCAACATACTGGAAAAGATGATCTGCAACCGGCACTCTGGAGACCAGGTTTTGAAGGGCGATGATTTCAGTCTTTTTCAGCACGGCCTTCAGCTCCGACTGAACATTGCCTGTGACCGAACGCATGATGTCAACCTCCTCCTCAAGGCTGGGGTAACCCACGTGGATCTTGAACATGAATCGGTCCAGTTGTGCCTCGGGTAGCGAGTAGGTGCCTTCCTGTTCAAGTGGGTTTTGAGTCGCCAGCACAAAGAACGGGGGATCAAGCTTGAAGTTTTCACCGGCAGCGGAAACCATTTTCTCCTGCATTGCCTCAAGCAGGGCGGCCTGGGTTTTCGGCGGGGTCCGGTTGATCTCGTCAGCAAGAACCATGTTCGCGAAGATCGGTCCTTTGCTGAACTGGAAATGGCGTCGACCTGTTTCCGGGTCATCCTGAAGAACCTCTGAACCGGTAATGTCTGATGGCATCAGGTCAGGAGTGAATTGGATGCGCTTGAAGGTCAGTGAGAGGCATTCTGCGATTGAACTGATCAGCAGGGTCTTGGCGAGTCCCGGGACCCCCTCAAGCAGGGCGTGCCCGCGTGAGAAGATGGCAATCAGCGTTTCATCGATTACCTGGTCCATTCCAACGATGGTCTTGCGCAGCTCACCGACCAGTTGTTCGCGTGCTTCACCGAGTTGCTGTACCGCGGTGACATCGCCGCTTTTGGAACTGGCTGGCTTGGCAGCTTTCTTTCGGATTGTTTTCTTTGTGGCAGCTTTTTTACTCATGAGAGATCGTTTGGTTATAGGAATTTAAAGATAATGGAACGCTTAATATAAGGGTTGTTTATGATCCATTATTTCATGCTTTTAATGCTTCCGGATGAACCTTTCTCACAAGTAATTGATGATTGTGCAATAAAAAAAAGGGCGCACCGTTTCCGGCGCGCCCTTGTGAGTTATGAACTTTGATGATATTTATGACTCAAGGTCTACATCATGCCGCCCATGCCGCCCATGCCGTGGTCGTGCCCCTGACCCGCATCAGATTCTTCCTTTTCCGGGAGATCCGTGATCAGGCATTCGGTAGTCAGCAGAAGACCGGCGATTGAAGCGGCATTCTGGAGTGCTGAACGTGTAACCTTCGTAGGATCAACTACTCCTGCCTTGATGAGGTCTTCGTATTTGTCGGTAGCTACATTGTAGCCCTTGGTGCCCGACTTGACGTTTTCCACAATCAGGGCTCCTTCGCGACCGGCATTGGCAGCCAGTTGACGAAGGGGAGCCTCGATGGCGCGAGCAACGATGCCTGCACCGGTTTGCTCATCACCCTTAAGCTTAAGCTTTGTGAGTGATCCCTGAGCGCGAACCAGAGCGGTACCACCACCCGGGACGATGCCTTCTTCAACGGCAGCGCGTGTGGCGTGAAGAGCGTCTTCGACGCGTGCCTTCTTTTCCTTCATCTCGGTTTCAGTAGCGGCACCAACATTGATA
>CAWVVE010000229.1:0-4750 GCA_963933075.1 uncultured Verrucomicrobiaceae bacterium
TGCCCACTCCACCTTTCCCTGAGGCAATCGCGATGACCTTGCCTATGCCGGGGATCGATGCCCTGTTGACACTGCCGCCGTCACCACTGCCAGCGGCAGGATTCTTGATTTCAAAGTCCAGTGTTATCTTGCCGGCGCCGGCGATGGTTGAAAGAGCTTCTTCAACCTCGGAGTGGATCTGTCGGGCAATGGCCGGATCCTTTGTTGCCAGTTCAAGTTTTACATTGATATCAGTTCCTTCGATGTTGATTGACTTGATGAGGCCAAAGGAGATGATGTCCCTGCTGAATCCAGGGTAGTTGATGCCGCTTAGGATCGTGCGAATAGCGCTTTCATTAATCATGGGAATGATGTTCTTGGTGTGGTTATTGGCAGCGTTAATGTGACTGGCTGTCCGTATTGGGAAGAATTCTCAAAAGGGTTAGTAACTGCGTCTCAGGTGACTGGGGAGGATCCCCATCTCGTCTCGATATTTGGCCACTGTCCGCCGTGCAATTCTAATGCCTTTCTCGGAAAGTTTCTGCACGATCTTATCATCACTGAGAGGGTTCCTTGAGTCCTCGGATTTTACCATCCGGTAGACTTCCTGCTTGACGCTGGTGTTGCTCATGGCTTCACCGGTCTTTGTCTCGTATCCGGACTTGAAAAAATATTTCATCGCAAAAACCCCCCTTGGCGTGGCAATATATTTCCCCGCGATAGCCCTGCTCACAGTGGTCTCATGGACGCTAACGACCTCAGCGATTTGCGCCATGTTCATGGGGTGGAGATGGGCAACCCCCTTATCAAGAAAATCGCGCTGACGCTTGACGATCTCCTCCGCGATCCTGCGTATTGTATCCTGTCTCTGGTGGATGCACTTGATCAGGAATTTCCCCGCCCGGATCTTCCCGCTTATGTAGTCCTTTACTTCCGGGGTGGCCTTGCCGCCGGACATGATGTCCTTGTATGTATTGCTTATCCTCAGGTGCGGCACATGGTCATTGTGAATAACAACAAGGTAATCGTTGCCGTCACGCTCGACACTGATGTCCGGTGTTATGAACTGGTTGCTGGAGGGCGAGAATTCACTTCCAGGCTTAGGATTAAGGGTTGCGATCATTGCAGCGGCTGCTGTTATTTGTTCAGGATTCACGCTTAGCCGCCGGGCGATCTGGGGATAGTGCTTACGGGCCAGTGCATCGAGAAACCTGTCGACAATGCGATATTCAAGGCTGTGCGCCTTGCCCAGTTTCTGCAGCTGGATCAGCAGGCACTCTCGAAGATCCTGGGCGGCTACGCCAACAGGGTGGAAAGACTGAAGCAGGAGCATGGCTTCATGCAACTGGGCAAGGGGCAACCTGTTCTCAAGAGCGATCTCTTCAATGTTCTGAGCGAGTAAACCGTCCTGGTTCAGGTTTCCAATCAGCATCAGGGCGAGTTCACGAATTTCCCCTGCTGCCTCAGATGTGGCAAGTTGCCCAAGGAGGTTCTCGGAGAGTGTCTCCGCTTCAACCAGTGAATCCATCATGTGCTGGCGCTGCCTGTCCTGTTCTTCGTGTCGCGGAGAATTGGAGCGACTTTGTTGCGCGTAGTCCCGCCAATCTTCATCAAGTTGGGATAACTCAGAGAGCTCCCTCTCGTTTTCCTCATTGTCATTCTCGAGTTTTTCCTTCTCCTGGGAATCCTCGCCTGGTTCTTCCTCGAGAACGGGATTGCCGGCAAGCTCCTGACTCACAAGATGATTGAGCTCCAGTGCTGTTGCCTGCAGGATAGACAGGCTCTGCTGCATCTGCGGAGCGAGCTTTTGCCGCAGATCGAGTGCTTGCCTTTGGGCTTGATGGAGTTCTTGGGTTGCCATTGAAACGTTGTTTCAATGGCACAACAATGCCTTAGCCGGTGAACTGATTCAAGCAGGTTTCCTGCCAAACCAGTATAAAAAATGAGATTCCTTGTGAAATATAGGCTAGGAGCTGATGTTTTGCAGCGCCTTTATACGCGCAAGTACCGGCGGGTGGGAATAGTTCATGAACACATAGAAGGGATGGGGGGTTAGGTTGCTGAGGTTGTCAGCGGAGAGTTTTTTCAATGCGGTAATCAGGAAGGAGGATCCTCCCGTGAGGTCGGCAGCGTAGGCATCCGCTTCAAATTCATTGCGCCGGCTAAGTATGCTCATTGCCACGGAAAGGACCTTGCTGATGGGCTTGAAGAGCATTGCAAAGAAGAGAAAGGAACAATAGACGGTAGGTGGATTGACACCGAATGCCGCGGAGAGTCTTTCGTTTGCAATAAACAGATTGAGGAGAAAGAAGAGAATTCCGGTTTGCAGTATCCCGATCACCATTGTTTGGACAATGTGCTTTTTTTTGAAGTGCCCGATTTCATGGGCGAGTATGGCCACAAGTTCACCGGGCGAATGATTTTCTACCAGGGTATCGTAGAGGGCGATTTTCTTGTTTTTCCCGAACCCGGTGAAGAATGCATTTGATTTGCTTGAGCGCTTTGACCCATCCATTACTGAGAGCTCGGTAAGGGGAAATTGACATTTTGTTGCCATGGCGTTGATGGCATCCTTAAGTTCGCCGTCCTCCAGCGGTTCAAATTTGTTAAATAGTGGCAATATGATTGCAGGTGCCAGATAGGCCATTAGCAGTGAGAATCCCGAGAGTGCTCCCCATCCCCAGAGCCATGCGTTGCCCTGCAGGAGTTCGCTTGAGAATAACCAGAGAAGCAGCGCCAGGATTGGTCCGCCAAGTATTGTCGCCAGAGCTCCTCCCTTTAGCTTGTCGGTGAGGAATGTTCTCATGGTGGTTTTGTTGAATCCAAACTGATCCTCTATCTTGAAGGTATTGTAGATGTCGAAGGGAAGGGTGAGAAGCTCGTTAACCACAAAGAGAATCCCGAAAAACAGCAGGCCGGAAATGACTTCCCCGTGCCCCCATGCACTGATGACCCCGTTTAGCCAGCTGAATCCACCAATGATCCAGAATGCAAGGAACAGGCCAAGGCCGTAACTCGACTCAACAAAGCCGAAACGAGTGGTGATGCGCGTGTAGCTCTGCGATTGCAGATATTTTTCAGAGTCGAAAACATCACTGAATTCTCCCGGCAGATCGGGTTTCAGGGCCTTAAGGTTGAACCACTCAGAGATCAGATCGAGCAGGAAAATACCGACCACCGCGACCAGGATGATCCAGAAATATGGGTTGTATTCGGGCATTGGGGAGAAATGAAATAATTTAACAGTATCAGGCGGCGGCAAACGCGCCGTCCTTGGCCGGAGCCTTGGGATGATGGTTTAAGTAATCATCGGCGATATCTTCCAGTTCGCAGAGAGATTCAACCCGGCACAGGGCGGCACGCAGACGTTTGCCTCCGGGGAGGCCCTTGGTATAGGCCATCAGGCGCGAGCGCATTGCCATCATGGTCCTGCACTCATTGCCGTAACGTCCCCATGCGATGGCATCCCTGCAATGCCGGCTGATGAGTTGCCAGCGTTCCTCGATCGGTACCGGATCAGGATGCTGTCCCGTTTGGAGATAATGCTTAGCATCACGGAAAATCCACGGGTTTTGCATTGCGGCACGCCCGATCATTACTCCTTGGACTTCGGTTTGTGTTTTGCGCCGCTCGACGTCGTTCCCGGAGGTGATATCACCATTGCCCACGACCGGTATGTTGACCGACTGTGCACACGCATCAATGATTTCCCAGTCCGCCTCGCCGCTGTAACCTTGTGCGCGGGTACGGCCATGGACGGAAACCGCGGCGATTCCACAGTCTTCCAGGATGCCCGTGACCTCGACGGCATTGATCATGCTGTTGTCCCAGCCGACACGGATCTTGCCCGTGACGGGCACCTGCTCACCGACTCCCGCGACTACAGCCGATGCGACTTCTGCAAGTGCAGGGCAATTGCGCAGCAGTGATGAGCCCCCGTTCTTGGATACCACCTTGTTGACCGGGCACCCGAAGTTCAAGTCGATGAAGTCGGGGCGCTTCCAAGCGATGACTTTTTTTGCGGCTTCCGCCATGCGTTGGCCATCTGCACCGAAGAGTTGAACGCCTATCGGGCGCTGGGCATCATCGAATTCCGTGTATTTGCGCGTGCGCTCGTCCCGGCGGATGATGCCTTCCGAAGACACGAACTCGGTGACCATGACATCGGCGCCGAATTCCTTGCATATTGAGCGGAATACCCGGTCGGTAATTCCGGCCATTGGTGCCAGATAGAGTGGGAATTGTCCTTTAGTAAACCAGGGTAACATACAACTAGAAAGTTAAATTACCGCTTTAAGGGCTGACGGCAAGTTGAGGAACCTGTATTGCTGGATGTGAAAACTGGAAGATTGACCTTGGCGGTGTCGATGTTTAGCAGTTTCTGTGAAACCTGCATGACTGAAGAAGAAAAAACATCACTGCGTGATCGCATCCTTGACCGCTCCGTTGAGGTTGAGTTGCGTATTGAACAACTTCGGGATGCCACGCAGCCGATTCCTCCAGACAAGGGGCTTGGCCGGCTGACACGCCTTGAGGCCATGCAGGACAAGAGTGTGAATGAGGCGGCATTACAGCGGTTGCGTGATGAATCAATCCGGCTTCACAATGCGTTGGTTAATATCATGCGGCCGGATTTCGGGAATTGCCAGAATTGCGGGCAAAAAATTGCGATTGAGCGCCTGCAGGCATTGCCTGCAAGCACCTTATGCATAGAGTGTGCCTGAAAAAATGATCTTTTTCCATTAAAAGTGATGTCAGCACCTTTCCGTGT
>CAWVVE010000230.1:0-4727 GCA_963933075.1 uncultured Verrucomicrobiaceae bacterium
AGGAAAGACGATCATGCTCAAGGAGATTGCCAAATCAATTGTTACCAATCATCCCGAAATAGAGCTGCTGATTTTACTGCTGGATGAGCGACCAGAGGAAGTTACTGACTTCGAGGAAAATGTGCCGGGAGCACATGTCTATAGTTCAACCTTTGACGAAACCCCTGACAGGCATGTGGCGGTTGCTGAGCTTGTTGCGGAGCGCGCCAAGCGCATTACCGAGCTCGGTAAAGATGCGGTTATCCTGATGGATAGCCTGACGAGATTGGCAAGGGGTTATAATGGCATTATATCCACCAGGGGAAAGGGTAAGGGAGGCAAGGGGCGTACGGGTTCCGGAGGTCTTGACACGAGAGCTCTCCCCAAGGCGAGAAAGATTTTCAATATTGCGCGTAATGCTGAGGAAGGCGGAAGTCTCACGATGCTTGCCACTGCCCTGATTGATACCGGAAGCCGTGCGGATGAGATTATTTTCGAGGAGTTCAAGGGAAGCGGTAACATGGAGATTGAATTGGATAGGGAATTGCTTGAGCGGCGTATTTATCCGGCAATCAACATTCCGAAGTCAGGAACGAGGAAGGATGAGTTGCTTTACCATCCGGATGAATTAAAGCGGGTGGTCATGTTGCGTCGACAGCTTGCTCAGCGGCCCGGTGGGGAGGCTATGGAGGTTCTCATTGATCACATTCAAAATTCAGCTTCAAATGCGGAACTTCTTCTTACGGGGTTGCGTTAGGTTTAGTAAGCGATGTGAATAGGTTTGCCGGAATCTTGAATTTAGGTATTTATGGGAAAATCAATGGATCGGGTATCAGGGAGAAGTGACTTCACTTATGTGGACACCGAAGATGGGCTCAAGGCACTTCTTGAGCAGGTTGGAGGTGATACATGTGAGCGGTGTGCCATTGATATTGAGGCGGACAGTCTTCACTGCTACGAGGAGAAGCTCTGCCTTATCCAGTTCGCAGCGGCTGGGCATTTTGCGGTGATTGATCCTCTTGCTTTCGATGACCTAGAGCCGCTGGTTGAATTCCTTGACTCGACAGAAGTATGGCTGCACGGGGCGGATTTTGACATGCGCATGTTACGGCGCACATTCAACCGCATTCCTGGTATTGTGTATGACACGCAGACAGCTGCTCGCTTACTTGGGGCAAGGCAGTTTGGCCTTGTAAACCTTGTCGAGGCGAACTTTGGAGTTGTTTTGCCGAAGGGGTCACAGAAAGCGGATTGGGGGCGGCGACCACTCTCCCGTAAAATGTTAGAGTACGCGGTAAATGATGTTCGCTATTTACTGCCCCTAGCGGAGATGTTTGTTGAGCGGCTTAAAGATGCGCAACGATGGGAGTGGTTTCTCCAGTCATGTGCTGCTGCGCGTTCCGTTGCCGAGATTCGCCGGGAAAAGGACAAGGACCTGATATGGAGAATCTCAGGATGGGGAAAGCTTGAGCGCCTGGGAATGGCCTATTTAAGGGCATTGTGGGTTTGGCGTGATGGCGAGGCGGCAAGACGTGATCGCCCGGCATTTAAAATTATTGGCAATGACTGGCTTCTGGAATATGCAGGGCATTTACAATGCGGAAAGACTGCGAGTTTGCCGGAGAGATTTCCCTCATCCGTTGTCAGCCGTTTCACTGACGCGATTGCTGCGGTTTCCGGATTATCGGAAAATGAATATCCCAAGAAGATCCAGAGGAGCAGGAGCAGGCGTGATGGTGATTCTGAGCAGCGGTTTGAGAAGTTGAAGGTCTTGCGGGATAAAGTCGCCGTCGGTTTGGATATAGATGCAACGCTTATCGGCTCACGAGCTACTCTTGAGAGACTGGCGGCGGAACCTGAGAAGACTGATGAGTTGTTATTGAACTGGCAGAAGGAACTGTTGCGATCGGTACTCTCGGGATTTTCCGGTGGTCAATAGGAGAGGTTTGGGATCTAGGAATCCATGCTCCTGAGCTCTTTGTAGAGAGCAGAAGCTCTCATATAGGGAGTAATAATCTGAAGCTTGCGGCGATTTAATCGCCGTTTCCCCCTTTATCGTTATTTCATTAAGCAAAGATTCGTTATTATTATATATAACGTAAAAAGCAAGCTTAATTAATTGATTATTAACGGTAATAACGGCATTTTCTCGGTCTAATCTTATTGCGCATTGGGCCACAATGTATGTGGGGGGGGTGAAAGTGGAAAAATAGAGAATCTCTCTATGAGTGAGGAGATTTATCTAGGTAAATAAAAGTTGAATTTTCTATAAATTTTTATTTATTACTAAGTTATCTTAAATAACTGTAACATCCAATGAATCAAGCGGGCATACAGAAACCATATTTACCAAATAGGCTATCAGCGCATCGTGTTGAACTGGATTGTAACTTCTGCGGCGGGAGGTTGTCGCTTAATGCTGCTGCTGAGGAGAAGATACCGTGTCCATTCTGCCGGGAAGCTGCCGGGGAGGGCTCTGTCGGTTTTTTCAAACAGGAGGTTGCCATAACAATACCCGATACCGGATTGAACAAGAGTGGCGTCTGGCAGCATCGGTATGAAAAACAAAAGCGCTGGTGGATGCGCCGCCGCTTTTGTGAGAAGAAATTAGAAGGGCTGATCGATGTGTTGCTTACAGGTAACGGTCGTTTTTTGGCGGTTGCAGTGGGAATGGCCGTTGTGGGTGGTATCTTGGCGTTTGTTCTTGGCGTTGCCTAGAGTTCGCTGTTGCTCTTTTTGTTTCTCGGCAGGGTTATTGAAAAAGTAGTTTTGACTCCGGGCGAGCTTTCGACATTGATTGAACCGCCGTGTGCTTCTACTGCCCGCTTCACGATCGATAGGCCTAGGCCGGTGCCTTGCTTTTCCGCTCCTCGGTTTTGGTCAACCCGGTAGAAACGCTTGAAAATAAATTCCTGAGCGGTGGCGGGAATGCCGATTCCGTTATCAGTGACTGAAATAATATTTTCTGTTTTTGTTATTTCTAATCCTATTGTTATCAGAAGCTTCTCAGCATCGTTTTCCTTGAGGGCATTCTCGACCAGGTTGAAGAGGATTTGATCCCAATAGAACGCATCACCGACGACCAATGCTTGCGGTGAAATATCCAAGGTGCATGTCGCTTTCTTTTTCTCAAGCATTGGCTTGAGGCGGTCAATGACTTCGTTGACGGTTGAGTAAAGGTTGAAGGGGGCGAGTTGCAGGGCTTCTTCCGTGTGGGATTCCAGCTTTGAGATCGTCAGCATATCCTCGATAATGCGAGAGATTCGCTTGCCGTGTTTATGCATGGTTGAGATGAAGTGTCGGGCTTCTGCCCGATCAGCCATGTGGTCTTCCATCAGGTTCTCAAGGTAGCCGTTGATAATAGTGAGCGGTGTGCGCAACTCGTGTGATGCGTTGGCGACAAAATCCCTTCGCACTTGTTCAAGAGACCTGAATTCGGTGATGTCGTGCAATACTGCTCGAGCCCGTGTGACTGTGTCAGCGTCACTCAAAGTCAGCGGAGCCACATCAATTTCCAGATTGCGGGGAGGATCGGTTTCTCTGCCGGGTATATGGTAGGAAATTTCGGTTGTCGTGTGCTGATGGTGGGTAACTGCATTTTCAAAAATCTCTATGAGGTTATAATTGTCGATGCATTCCTTTACGTGAATATCCACTGGTGAGTTTTGCCAGCCGAACAAGCTGCATGCGCTTTTATTGGTGAATCGGATATTTAGTTCTCCGTCAAAGACTAAAACAGCATCAGTTAGACCCTCGACAACAGTGGTGATTAAATTCTCTCGCCTTGTTATTCTTTGCTCGAGCGATTCGGTTTCAAAGAGTTGCTCGAAGAGTTGTTTCTCCAGTTCGCGGAACTCATCAGTTGAGCGATGAAAGGCGATGTTTCCCAGTGCACGGCGGTTATGGGTGCGCAGTGCTTCAGATAGGCGACGAATGTTGGACGTTGTCCGCTTCCGCTGGAATAATAGAAGCAGAGCAAGTGTGATTACTAGGGCTATCAGGAAATAGGTCACGCAATATTACAGAACTGATAGCCGATGCCGCGCACTGTCTCAATACATGATGAATGTTTTCCTATTTTTGTCCGCAGCCGTTTCATATGGGTGTCAAGTGTACGTGACTGGGTTGTGTCCCTGTAGCCCCAAACTTCGCGAAGGATGTCACTCCGTTCCTGGGGATATCCTTGACGCTCTATCAGCAAGAGGAGTAATTTAAACTCGGTGGGAGTCAGGCCCACTTTCTGCCCATCGATGAAGCAATTGAGTGTATTCTTGTCGAGTTGAAATCGGCCGCTTGTGATTACACGTTCACTGGATTTTACGGTTGAGCGCTTCAGTAGAGCCTTGACTCGCAACACCATTTCCTTGGGGCTGAAGGGTTTGGTGAGGTAATCATCAGCTCCAAGTTCGAGGCCGGCTATGATATCATCGAGTTGGGCTTTTGCAGTTAGCATCAAAATCGGAATGTTTTTGGTGCGACTGTCCAGGCGCAGTTCCTTGAATACTTGAAATCCATCACGTTCAGGAAGCATTAGATCAAGGATGATCAGGTCAGGAAGCTCGTTCTGAGCCATCTCAATGGCCTCGAGACCGTCCTTTGCCGGGATAGTATCAATTGACTCTCGTTGCAGGTTGAAGCTTACGAGATCACGAATATCGGGCTCGTCTTCTGCTATGATTACTCGATACATGACTTTGTATCAAAATCGCCACATTTACGACAAAGCGCCAGAAGTAATGTTCAGCGAT
>CAWVVE010000231.1:0-4720 GCA_963933075.1 uncultured Verrucomicrobiaceae bacterium
GAAGGCAGCGCCCAAGAAGAAGGTGACGCCCAAGAAGAAGGTGACGCCCAAGAA
The DNA here is from genome assembly GCA_963933075.1 of uncultured Verrucomicrobiaceae bacterium. GTDB lineage: Bacteria > Verrucomicrobiota > Verrucomicrobiia > Verrucomicrobiales > DEV007 > CACIUL01. The sequence continues at coordinate 55 of CAWVVE010000231.1, forward strand.
GAAGGCAGCGCCCAAGAAGAAGGTGACGCCCAAGAAGAAGGTGACGCCCAAGAAGGAGGTGACGCCCAAGAAGGAGGCAGTGGCCAAGAAGAAGGCAGTGGCCAAGAAGGAGGCAGTGGCCAAGAAGAAGGCAGTGGCCAAGAAGAAGGCAGACGCCAAAGAGGAATTCTTTCCTCCGATTCCCGTGCGACCAAAAAACGTAAAATTCCGGGAATTAACGAATTTTGAAAAACAGCAGAAACAAAAGCTCTTGAACCTTCGTGATTCCCTGATGGATGCGATGGTTGGAGTGACCAAGGAAAATATTCGCTCACATCCGGATGGTGGAGACGCATCAGGATTTGGCATGCATCAGGCGGATGCCGGCAGTGATGCTTATGACCGTGATTTTGCCCTAAATCTGTTGTCCCAGGAGCAAGATGCATTGCATGAGATTGAGGAGGCCCTGAAGCGGCTGGATTACCTGACTTATGGGATTTGTGAGATGTCAGGCAAAAGGATTCCGCATCCACGCCTCGAGGCAATCCCGTTTGCCCGTTATACAGTGGAGTGTCAGGCTAGGATAGAGCGCGAAACAGGAGGCAGGGGTGGCAGAAGGCCTGCGGCGCAATCTTTTGTAGGTTTTAGCGATGAGAGATCAGGGCTTGAATCTGCTTCAGATAACGATTAAGCTTAACGCCCTTCGCACGATAAATAGAAACGATGGCACGCGATACGATTATACTTGAATGCACGGAGGCCCGGGGAGCGGGTTCCCCTCCGTCACGTTATGTTACCACCCGCAATAAGAAAAGCCTGCGGACTCCCGGCCGTCTTGAGAAGGTGAAGTATAACCCTTTTCTCCAGCGCCGGACGCTCCATCGTGAGTTGCGATAGAACCTGATCAATAGTTGAGATTCGATGGAACCGAAGACAGAACAACGAGCTTATAACTTCCGCCGCGCTAACCGCAAGATGCCGAGACGTCGTCTCGATATACAGGTGGAACAAATTGACTACAAGAACCCGGAGGTGCTGATTCTTTTTACTACAGACACCGGAAAGATTCTTCCGCGCCGGGTTACGGGTGTTTCAGCAAAGATCCATCGCAAGATTACCCGGGAGATCAAGCGTTCACGCGCGGTGAACCTGTTGAAGTAGTCGTACGCCTTAGTCAGGGCGTGGGTTGTTTATTTTGCTTCAGATTTTGTTATAGGCGCGGGTTCATAACGCCGTCTATCAAGCTTGCGCTCTTTGCCTCGGGAAACTTTCCTTCGCCGGTGTGATAAATTATCCTCAATAAGAGGGCAGCTGTAAAAAATACATGCCCTGTTGATTGCAGGGTATGGGGGCGTGATCGCATTAAAGGATAGTTATACTCTGAAGAGTGCTCCTAGTTTTTTCCCGAGGGCTATACTTGCCCCTATAATGGTGATTGCCAGAAAGGCCATGGACCAGACTCCGAGCGCAGAGGCTAAGAAGTGCCCGTTTCCAAGTGAGCCAAAAAGAGTGTAGATGGCTTTGGTGATTGGGTAATGAGGCTGCTGCTGTGCAAGAATAAGAGAGTCAGAGACTTCAAGCATGGCAAAGGCGAAGGCCAGTAAGCCTCCGGCAATCAGGTTGGCGGTTATCAGCGGAAGGGTGATCCTCTTTAGGGTCCTAAGTGGTGTTGCTCCAAGGTTTTGGGCGGCTTCCTCGAGATCAACAGATGTTTGCTGGAATCCGGCCACCGCAGAGCGGACAACGTATGGGAGCCTGCGCACCGCATAGGCTATAACCAATATTAGCGTGGGGTTCCCATTTGGCAGGAGGAAGTGGAATGGCTGCCCCTCACGAGTCATGGCCAGGTAGCCGAAGGCCAATACAAGCCCGGGGACGGCCAAAGGCAACATTGAGAGTGCGTCGAGTATGTTGCGACCCGGGATTCTGCTGCGCACGATCACATAGGCGATTGCAATTCCAAGAACAAGGTCAAGCAGTGTTGAGATGGAGGCATATTTAAGACTGTTGGCAATAGAGGGGACAGTTAGCTCGTGTCCAAGGGCATCAGAATAGTGTTGCAGTGTAAAGGCTTGCGGGAACATCGAGTGATACCAGTCCGTTGCGAATGACATCAGGATAACTCCAATGTGCGGGAAGACCGCAAGGCTGATGATGCAGGCAAAAAATCCAGAACACAGGATGCCGACAAGAGGTGGTGCCTTGCGTTGTTTTGTTGAGATTGCCGCCCTGCCCGTCATGGTGAAGCTATTACGCCCGAAGAAGTACTTGCCTGTGACATACAGGAGCACTGAGGAAGCAAGCATTACCGCAACCAGTGCATACGGCATCGGATTACCTCCTATATCCTTGATGCCGTTGAAAATTTGCACCGAGGTGACGCGTTGATAATCAAACATCAGCGGAACACCTAGTTCAGTAAATGACCAGATGAAGACAATGGTTGCTCCGGCGAAGATGCCCGGCATGGCCAGTGGAAACGTGATCCTTTTAAAGCGGCGCCAAGGGCTTGCCCCGAGATTCTGTGCGGATTCCTCCATAGCCGGGTCAAGGTTGGCAAGTGCAGCGGTTACATTGAGGTAGAGGATCGGATAAAGATGAAGGGCATTCATGATCACGATCCCCCAGAAACGACCTTCCCCCAGCCAGTCGGGGGGGGTGGACATATCGACGAGTCCTGCTTTTGAGAGCAGGATATTCAGCGCTCCTTCCTGCCCGAGGATTTGTTTAATCCCTATGGCGCCGACAAAAGGAGGAAGGATGAGGGGGACTAGGACAAGCGATCCGAGCAGTGTCTTTCCTGGGAAAATAAAGCGGTCAGCAATCAAGGCCAGCGGCATCGCTATCAAGAGAGCGGTAAAGGTGCTGAAGGTCGCGATGAGGAAAGCGTTGGAGAGCCCCTCTATATAAATTGGGTCAGAAAAGATGTGGAGGACGAAATCCAGGGTGAACCGACCGTCGACAATAAAAGCCTCTTCTACGGTGGTGGCTATTGGCCAAAGAAAGAACAGCGCAAAGAATGCTGCGGTGGCGATAAATACAATGTAGGCGATTGGTTTGCTCACTGTCAGTGCCCGGCTTCAGCCAACTTCAGGACTTCTGTGTATTGTTTGCGGAAAGAGGAGGCCAGTTCTTTTGCCAGTCTGGCTTTCTCCAGACTGTTTTTTCCGCCTAGGATTTTCCCTAGCCCTCCATTTTTTTTGCATTCCGTGTAGCAAATCTTCTCATCAATACGGTTAAATACGGCTAATGCCTTTGGTGGGAATCCTGACCGGATTAGTGCCTGCCAGGCATTCTGTAGTTCATCGTGGGTATCTATGCACATGACACGAACGATGAACCGAAGCGGGTTGAAGTGTCCGCCTGTCCATGAAGAGATGTATTCAAATCCTGTAATGTTACTAAACGGACGGATTTCAGGGTCAGAGCAATGCGGGTTGTTTTTTTGTGAATATAAATCCTTGCGGATGGGCAGTCGTCGCAGGGCTTTCTTCTCAGGACCGCCGGGCGTCCCGGGGCGGAAGGCCCATATTTTCTGCCCGTCCGGGGAGATTACAAAATCGATGAATGCCTGAGCAATTTCAGGGTGTGGTGCCCCCCTCAGCATCGCGATTGGATCAACGCTGAATGAGGAACCGCCTGGTGGAGTAATGTAATGGATACGAGGTCCCCGGTCGGGGTGCTTGGTGATTTCGTTATAAGTGCGACCGTAAAAATCAATGCACATGCCAGCAGCTGCGTTTCCCTGGGCAACGTCAAAGGGTATTTTCGTTGCGGAATCAGTAAAATACCGGGCGTTTGCACCTATACGCCGGATTAATCTCAGTCCGTTTTTCCAGCCTTCCGAAAGAGCGACTTCTTGAGTAATGCCTTGCCTCATCTCTCCCCTGATTTGCTGTTGAATTAGCATTTCAAGTGCCTTGGTAACTGATCCGCTTTTTGTCGGATCAGCGATCGCAATTTCCCGGAAGTAAGCAGGTTCACCAAGGTGGCTCCATTGAGAGGGAGGGGCACGAATGCCTAGCCGTTGCAGGACGAATGGGTTGTAGCATATGCCGAAGGAGGACAAGCTTGCACCGACCCACCTGCGCTTGGCATCGTAATAAATTTCTCCACTGAATTGTGCGGGGATTATCTTTTCGGAGAACCATTCAGGATGCCGGCTGAAAACTCCGGAATCCACAAGGTAGCCCATGTCAGCAAAGCGCTTAAACGGATAATCGCCACCTCCGAAGAATACATCGACACCGCAACTGACATCGGACTCAAGAAAGGCGCGCTTTGCCGCATGCTCTTGTGTGTCGTTCCTCTCGTTTTCCGGGAGGACAAGCCTTCTGTTGTCGAAATTTGCCGCAATTTCGGAGTCGTTCCATTCCCTGTGAAGAGTTTTGCGCCAGTAATGTTCAAAATTTGCCCGGTATTCGCTTTGCAGGTAGCGCTCAAGATCTGCAGTGCCCGACCCCGGTGTACGCCAGTCAATGTGAACTGTTTGATTGCGCGTGATTTTCATGTGCTTGGCGAAGGCACGCGCAAATTCATGGCGGATCGTCTCATTGTGAGGGGTGATGACGGAGAGGGTAACGTCGGCATTGCTTGCAGTGACGCTGGCCTTCGGCCTAAGTAGAAATGGGGCACACAGGATGAGAACAAGGGCAATCCCGAGGGTGATTAATCTACCTGTCATGAT
>CAWVVE010000232.1:0-4699 GCA_963933075.1 uncultured Verrucomicrobiaceae bacterium
GGCGCGATGGGCGAGGTTGCCCAGCAGGTTGTTCTCAATGAGTGCTCCTGAGTAGTCAAAGTTACAGAGAGACTCGCCTTTTCCCTTGCAGGCATTGATCCATTCCTTGTGGTGCCCCGAGGATTTAACGATACTTGCCTCCGGGCGCTTGAAGTCCTTGAACTTGGTGCCGGGGCTGAGCACGATCTTGCCATAGTCGGAGACGATGGTGCCCTCTGTGCCGACAAAGGCCACGCCGATGTGCCACTTGGCGATGTTGGTGTCCTTGCCGAGTTTCGGCTGCAGTCGTGCGGCCATTTCCTTCATGCCCTGCGGGCCGTGATACCAGATGAGGTCAATGTCTCCGCGTTCATTTCCACCGACAGCGGCGTTTTCATGGCGCCAGGTGACGATCTGTGATGGCGGGGCGGCTACGTTGTCGGCAGCCGTGCCCTCGGCCTTGACCGTGGCGGGACGCTTCAGGCCGAGTGCCCAGTAGGGCAGGTCAATGAGGTGGCTGCCCATGTCGCCGAGCACTCCATTACCGAAATCCCAGCGTCGGTTCCAGTTCAGGTTCCCCCCTTTCCAGTAGCCGGTGTTGTGGGCACGCTCGGATGCGGGTCCAAGCCATGTTTCCCAGTTGAACCCGGCGGGAATCTCCTGCCCGGGCAACACCCCGGTGCCGACCGGCCTGATTGTTCGCCCGCACCAGACATGTGCCTGCTTTACGGCACCGACGGCGCCGGACTGGACCAACTCGACAGCCCTGCGGTAATTCTCGGTGGCGTGAATCTGTGTGCCCATCTGGGTTGAGATCTTGTCCTTGCGCTTGATATACTCATCCTGCATCCAGCGGGCCTCCTGCACGGTGTGGGCGAGGGGTTTCTCGGAGTAGACATGCTTGTTGGCCCTCATCGCCGCGATTGAGGCGGGGGCGTGATGGTGGTCGGCCGTGCTCACGACAACGGCATCAATGGCCGGGTCATCCACCACTTCGCGCCAGTCGCTGGTTGTCTTGGCTGCGGGAAATCGCTTCTTGGCGGCACTCAGCGCTGATGGGTTGGTGTCGCACAGCGCGTAGATTGCCTCGCCCTGTACTCCGCCTGTGTTGGCTCCACCGCGTCCGCCTGTGCCAATGATGGCAATGTTGAGTTTTTCATTTGGAGACTGGGCACGACTGCGGGTTGCAATGCCGGCACTGGCGGCAAGGCCGAAGCCGATAAAGGTACGACGTGTATGGTGGTTTTTGGTAGCCATTGGATAAGCATGAGGCTTAGATGGAGGTTGAGTCAATGGCAGATCATCATGTTTGTGAACCTTTTACCTGGAGTTTGTGCCGGGACAGGGATGCAGAGCTGATCAACCATGGTGGTGACATTAATAGCTTGTGATGGCGGGTGAACTCAGAATAAACCGGATTTCCGGGCGGCGGGCATTGTCCCGGTTTGTGCGGTTTCCCTTTGATCTTTATCGTGATTGCCCGTTGTGGGTGCCGCCTCTCATCAGTGAGGAGCTCAGCGGTATTGATGCCGTGAAAAACCCAGTGTTCGGCTTCACGGATACCGGTTACTGGCTTGCTCAGAGCGGAGGCAAAACAGTAGGCAGAGTGGCGGGCTTTGTGAACCGGCGGGATAATGAGCGGCGGGGCAAGCAAGCGGTGCGCTTTGGCATGATTGATTTTGTGGATGATCCCGCGGTCTGCGCAGCTCTTCTCAAGACTGTTGAAGAGTGGGCGGAAAAGCAGGGGAGGGATTCGGTTGAGGGTCCCCTGGGGCCCGGACATTTTGATCGTAACTGTGTATTGGTTGAGGGCTTCGATGAATTGCCTACCGCGATTTCGAGTTATAATTACCCGTATTACGCCGACTGCATAGAGCGTTGCGGATATCATAAGGAGATTGATTACCTTGAGCACCGGGTGGCAATATCTGCTGAACCTGACCCGAAGGTGGAGAGGATATCGGCCTATGTCTTAAAGAAAAAGGGGCTCGCTCTCTGGGAGGCTTCCTCAAAGCGGCAATTGCTCTCCAGGGGGCGTGAATTCTTTCAACTGATCAACGCCGCGTATGCCGACCTGCATGATTTTGTGCCACTGAGTGATGAGGAGATCGGTTTCCTGATAAAGAAGTTCTTTGCATATATTGACCGCCGATATACCAAGGTCGTTGAGGACTCGAACGGTGAGATGGTGGCCGTTGGTGTGGCGATGGAGTCGTTTTCCGTGGCCCTGCAGGCGGCACGCGGCAGGCTTTGGCCAATTGGTTGGTGGCGCATGCTGCAGGCGATGAAGGGTAACGATGTCCTCGACCTTTACCTGGTAGCTGTTCGTCCCGACCTCCAGGGCAGCGGGTTGAATGCAATTTTAATGCACGAGATGCACAAGGTTGCGCTCAAGCGCGGGCTGAAGTGGGCGGAGACCAACGGCGAACTGGAGACTAACACCAAGATTATCTCAATGTGGAAGGGCTATGAACACAGGACCCACAAGAGGAGGAGGATTTACAGCAAGAAGCTCAGCGAGGGCTCCGCTCCTTGAGCGAGCGCGCGCTTAAGCGTTGCCTGCCAGCAGTTATCATTTTTTCCATTGCTACCGACAAACAGATGTTCACTATTTTCCTGAGAATTCACCTCGTAATCATGGGGGTTGCCCTTGCTGCTCCTGCATCAGGGGGGCCTAACGTACTGGTTTTTCTGACAGACGACCAGGGGTGGGGAGATTTGAGTATTCACGGTAACAGTAACCTGTCGACCCCGCATATCGACAGCTTGGCGAATGCCGGTGCGCGTTTTGACCAGTTTTATGTGTGCCCGGTCTGCTCACCGACTCGCGCGGAGTTCCTTACCGGGCGTTATCATCCCCGTGGCGGCGTATACTCGACATCTGCCGGGGGCGAGCGCCTTGACCTGGATGAACACACCATTGCCGAGACCTTCCGGGCAGCGGGTTATGCAACGGGGGCTTTCGGGAAGTGGCACAACGGCATGCAGTATCCATATCATCCGAATGGGCGGGGATTTGACGAATACTACGGTTTTTGTTCCGGGCACTGGGCGCATTATTTCAACCCGATGCTCGAGCATAATGGCCGAATCGTGAAGGGGGAGGGATTTGTCATTGATGACTTCACCGGCAAGGCAATAAAGTTTATCGAATCGAGCATCAAGGCCGGGAAGCCGTTCTTTGCCTACCTGCCCTACAACACCCCCCATTCACCAATGCAGGTTCCCGATGAGTATTGGCAGCGCTTTGCCGGCAAGGATCTTGACCGGCGCAGCCGGCAACCAGACAAGGAGAACATTGACCATACGCGGGCTGCACTGGCAATGTGTGAGAACATTGACTGGAACGTGGGTCGCCTGCTCAAGAAACTTGATACACTTGGAATCGCACAGGACACAATCGTGGTTTTCTTTCACGATAACGGACCGAATGGATGGCGCTGGAATGGCGGGTTGCGGGGCAAGAAAGGTTCCACTGATGAAGGGGGTGTGCGTTCACCCCTGTTTGTAAGATGGCCCGGGAAAATCGCTCCGGGAAGAAAGGTGAAGCAGGTGAGTGGAGCAATCGACCTGTTGCCGACACTGGCGGACCTGGCCGGAATCCGTGACATGGAGCGTAAGAAGCCACTTGATGGCAGGAGTTTAAAGTCGCTATTGCTGGGCGAGGGTGGCAAGGACTGGCCTTCGCGCACCATCTTCTCGCACTGGAAGGGCCGGGTCAGTGCACGTAGTGACCGTTTCCGCCTGGATCATACGGGAAGACTTTACGACATGGTTGTTGATCCCGGGCAGTCCCGGGATGTTGCAGATAAGAATCCCGGGGTTGCTCGTCGCTTGAAGGCGGAAGTGATGAAGTTCAGAAAGGAGGTGGTGGCTGAGATGGGCGAGGAAAAGCGCCCCTTCCTGCTGGGTCACCCCGGTCTGGTTTTCACCCAGGTCCCGGCGCGTGATGGTGTTGGCCATGGTGGGATAAAGCGTTCCAACAAGTTTCCCAACTGTTCCCACTTCCTGAACTGGCGCAGCCTTGAGGACAGTATCACCTGGGAGGTTGAGGTGGTGGAGGGTGGTGAGTTTGATGTTGAGATTTATTACACCTGCCCTGAATCAGAGGTGGGCTCGAGTGTTGAGTTGAGCTTGAATGACTCGATCCTTGAGACGCGTATCACCGAGGCCTTTGACCCTCCCTATATTGGCCGTGCAGCGGATCGCTTCAAGCGCAACGAGGGGGATGAGAAGGAGTGGAAAGCACTGCCGATGGGAACCCTGCGACTTGAAAAGGGCAGCGGAACCCTGACATTAAGGGCGCTGGAGATTCCGGGTGGCTCTGTGATGGACTTCCGCCTGCTGATGTTTAAACGGAAATCCTCCTGATCCTGATTCCTGTCTGCAGGAGGACCCTTGATTTCTTCGCGTTGACTGTTAGTTTCGGCGGAAATCCGGGGAAGTTTGTCTCCGGGACACACACTTCTAGAAATGCGAGAGGTTCTTAGATCGAAAATTCACCGCGCGACGGTCACGGAGGCAAATCCCGATTATGTCGGCAGCATTACCGTGGATGAGGATTTGCTTGATGCGGTAGGAATGTGGGTTGGAGAGAAGGTATTGGTCGCCAGTGTTGACAGTGGCGAGCGACTTGAGACTTATATCCTGCGAGGTGAACGTGGTTCCGGGATGGTCTGTGTGAATGGTGCTGCTGCCAAACGCATCAAGGAGGGCGAGG
>CAWVVE010000233.1:0-4696 GCA_963933075.1 uncultured Verrucomicrobiaceae bacterium
GGCTGACAATGTTTTCCGGGTTGCGCACCGGCAGCATTTCCCGGTAGCGCCAGATATCAGGAGGGCGCATTGCCAAATCCGCGACTTTCAGCGTTTCCGAGAGTGTTTCCAGGTCGTAGCGCACCAGCAGCGGGGCGCCGGCTCGCGACAGGCCATGCACTTGTCCCGCTTCATGGCGCTCACCGGTTTTCGAGCACTCCAGGTGTGTTACAAAGGTAGATTGTCCGGCTTCTGGTGGTTTCATGGCGCGGTTATCGTCGGTGGCGGAAGGCTCCACTTCAAGCTGACAGATTGACTGCATCGGCATGCCTCCCGGTGATGGGGTTTGCCTAATTGCCTGAATAGGGGCTAGATTGTCGTGAAGTGGATACATTTCCGAGCATCTTCAATGACGTTTTGGGGCCTGTCATGCGTGGGCCCTCCAGTTCGCACAGTGCGGCAGCCTTGCGTATTGGCCGGATGGCGCGCGACTTGATGGCGGCTGAACTAACCCACGTGGTGGTGGATTATGACCCGAACGGCTCCCTGGTAACGACACATGAGCCACAGGGTTCTGATCTCGGGCTCTTTGGCGGACTGATGGGGTGGCAAACTGATGACGAGCGCTTGCCTGATTTTCGTGAGGAAATCCGCAAGGCGGGCATTAATGTGGAAGTGCGCTATCTGGATTATGGCGCGGTGCACCCGAATACCTACCGGCTCACCCTGTGCAATGCCGATGGAGAGCAGCACATGAGCGCGATATCGACAGGTGGCGGAATGATAGAGGTGCAGGAGATCAACGGGGCGAAGGTGCGGATGCTGGGGGATTATTTTGAGCTCCTGGTGTTTGTTTCCGAGGGGGCGGAGGGGCTTGCAGGCTGGTTGCGCTCCAACTTTGAATTTGAGGAGGTCCTCATTGCTGAAGCCAAAAGCGGTGCGCTCATTGAGGTCAAGAGCCGCTGTATGCCGGAAGCTGAGCTGCTCGAGGAGTTACGTGCCAATGCCTCGGTTTCATCCGTGCGTGTGCTTGAGCCGGTGTTGCCGGTGCTGGCGCGCCGCAACATGAGTGTGCCGTTCATTACCGGTGAGCAGATGGAACTATACCGTGAGCAGTCCGGGGCAGGGATGAGCCTTGGTGCACTGGGGGCACTTTACGAGAGTGAGCGGGGTGGAATCCCGGAGGATGAGGTGCGCAGCAGGATGAGCGACCTGGTCGGCATCATGGAGCAGTCGATACGTGTTGGGCTGGGCGGCACGGAGTATGCGGATCGAATCCTTCCCTGCCAGTCGGTGAACTTCGAGAAGAAAATGGATGACGGAGGGCTGGTTCCCGGGGACGTGCTGAACCGGGTGATCCTTTATGTCACGGCGATGATGGAGATGAAAAGTTCCATGGGTATCATTGTCGCTGCCCCGACAGCCGGATCCTGTGGGGCACTTCCGGGGGCGGTTCTGGGAGTGGCTGACGCCATGGGAAAGAGCATTGAGGAGCGGGTCGAGGCGATGCTGGCAGCGGGCATGATCGGTGTGTTTATTGCTGCGCATTCGACCTTTGCAGCTGAGGAGGCAGGTTGCATGGCGGAGTGCGGATCGGGCGCCAGCATGGGGGCAGCCGGTATTGTTTCCCTGGCCGGCGGGAGTCATGAGCAACAGGTGGGCGCAGCCTCGATGGCTTTACAGAATTCCCTTGGCCTGACATGTGACACGCTGGCCAACCGGGTTGAGGCGCCCTGCCTGGGGCGCAATGTCAGCGCAGCCTCAAATGCCCTCTCGAGTGCGAACATGGCGCTTGCTGACTTCAAGCACCTGGTGCCGATCGACCAGGTGGTCGACGCGATGCGCGAGGTCGGGGAACTCATGCCGCGGGAGATTTGCTGCACCGGCCTTGGGGGGCTTGCGGTTACCCCTGCCTCAAGGGAGATTGCCAGGAAGTTAAAGGAGCGAGAGAAGCAGTCCGCTTCTGCTGAGGGGAAAGTGCAGGCTTAAGGGGGGTAGGGGAGTTGCTGAGGGCCGCGTCACTTGACAATCATTTTTCCCTTCATGATCACCCAGTGGCCAGGGAATGTGCACAGGTAGGGGTAGGTGCCGGGATCCTTGGGTGCGCGGAAGCGCAGCACATGACTGGTGTTTTGCCTGAGTTGCGGCGTTGACCAGAGCACTTCCTTGAGGGCCGGGATGTAGTTTTTCTGCAACCCCTTGGGATCCTTTGCCATCTCGTTGCCGGCGACACCGACTTTCTCAAGCGATCCGGGCTTGGCGATCACCAGGTTGTGCATGGTGAGATCGGGGTTGGCGAGGATGAGCTTGACCGCTTGGCCGGGCTTGACGCTGAATTCGTCCTTGTCATAAATCATGCGCTCGGGAACACAGTTTATCGTGACCACTGCCAGCCCTTTCTGGTTATCAAAATTTGCGTCACTGGCGTTCCTCGTGGATTTACCCGCGTTGAGCTGATTGGTTTTCGCCGCGCCGGCAAGGAAGGTCTTCACGTCGCTGTTGCCGTCCTTCCAGTAGGGCAGCATGGTCTCGGATCCGAGGGCGGTCTGCACCGCGTAACTCAGGTGCTTGCCCATCGGTGTGGTGGCTACCGTGAGGAGTGCCTGGAATGCCCAATCAGTACCGATCCAGGAACTCGCGATGGCGGCCTCAAGACGGACAATGGCGTCCTTATCGGCGGCTGACTTCATCAGCAGGGTACTGGCATCAGATTCCAGGCTCGTGCTCCAGTAGCGCAGCTGACGAGTGGCTGCGGCGCGGGCCTGCGGCACATTGCAGCTGAGCAAATCCTTAATCAAGGCGGTGTTCACCGCACCAATGTTGCGATACATCCAGAGCGCTTCAGTCTGATGATGGCGAAAGCGTGGATCTTCCCTGTCCAGTCCGACAAGCCAGGCATCCAGAGCGGATTTCACCTTACCGGGATCCGCAGCACGCAGTTCACGCTTGGTCCAGTAACGGATCCTGTATTCCCTGCGCTTAAGGTTCTCAAGCAGTCCGGCGATTGATTCGCCGGATATTTTCACGGCAGGAGCGAGCGGTTTCCCCTTGGCCGTGATGCGCCAGATTCGGCCGGAATGGCGGTCCCGGCGCTCGTCACGCAGCGAGTATTGCGCGTGTCCCTTGATGGGATTGTACCAGTCACAGACATACAGGGCGCCGCGCGGCCCGAAGCGGATATCGACAGGGATGAAACTGAGGTTGGTTGAGAATATGATGTCTCCGGAATACTTCTCCTCCATGTGGTCCCCGGCGTTGACCCACTTGTGGAACTCGACGCGGTTGGTGGGCTTGTAGCGCACCTTGACAAAGCCTCCCTGCATTTCCTTTGGGAAAGTATCCCAGTCGATAAATTCCTGCCCGCAGGTTCCGGAGTAGGCCTGGAACCCGCCCGGGCGCGGATGTTGTCCAGGGTAGGGCGGGCTGAGCGCGTGGAAGGTGGAGGCAAAGACGGGATGACTGGCTACATGATGTCCCCAGTCATCAAAAGTAACCCCCCAGGGGTTGGTGGTATGGTAACTGCCGAAGGTTGTCAGCCTGTGCGTCCCGGGCCGGAAGCGAAACCATCCGGAGTTCTTGACCCGGATCGGGCCGTATGCGGTTTCAACCTGTGAATTGAGGAAAATAGAATCGCGGAAAAGCAGGTCGCCGTCAGGGGTCCAGACAAAGTCGTGCAGTGCATGGTGCGAGTCCTCACACCCGAAGCCGGTTAATACCTGGCGGCGAAGGTCGGCCTTGCCGTCACCGTCGGTATCTTTAAGGAAAGTGAAGGCAGGTTCTTCAGAGACATAAATGCCGCCGTCGCCAAACTCGAAGCTCAGGGGAATGTGCACATCATCGGCCCAGAGAGTGGACTTGTCCGCCATGCCGTCGCCATCAGTGTCCTCAAGGATAACGATCTTGTCGTTGGGTTCCTGGCCCGGATAGACATGAGGATAGGTGGTTGAGCAGGCGACCCAGAGCCGCCCGCGAGCATCCCAGCGCATCTGGATAGGGCAGGCAATGTCGGGAAATTCTTCCTCGGAAGCAAAGCAGTTCACCTGGAAACGGGGGTCGACCTTGAAGGCCTTCAGCTCGTCCTCCGCACTCATCCACTTGTTGCCGCCGCGACTCTGCGGGGTTTCCGGTATTGCAGGAATAGTGGAATCATCAATTGCCATTTTGTTGGCCTTGCCGCCGGCAATTGCCCAGATCGCCTTGTCGCGGTTGGCGGCCATCAGCTCGAAATTGCGCATTGCGGGCAGGAAGTCCAGGTAGCCGTATTTGCCCCTGCGCCCGCCGGTGTAGTAGAAGGTGTTCAACGGGCGGTAGCGGCGAAAATACTGGCGGTTTTTTTCAATGATACCCTTGCGAAGTGTCTCGTTGAGGGGTGCGGGACTCTCCCCGAAAACGCCGCGGTAAAGATTGCCGGCAAAGGCGTTGTAGCCTTTTTCAAGAAGATGCACCCCGTTGAAGGAGGAACCGGCCGGAAGCCCCGGGGAAAACACGTCGACAAAGCCGACCTTTTCCATGGCGGCGACTTCCTTCATTGCCCGTGTGTAGGCGGCGAGGCGTTCATTGTTGCGGTCAGCAGCGGCGACTCCCTCGACATTTAAATTAGGGGTGGGGGAGATCAGCACGATGCGCGGTCCGCTTTTGCCGTTGTAGGCACGGGACCTGGTGTGCCTCAGGAAGGTGGCAAGGCGTTGCTTGAATTGTGGGATGGCTACATTGCCGG
>CAWVVE010000234.1:0-4691 GCA_963933075.1 uncultured Verrucomicrobiaceae bacterium
GACTTCAAAGCTTTCGTATTTCTTTATGACTACGAAAGGCTCGAAAGCTTCTTCGAATTCCGGAAAAAAGGTATCTCCTTCGTGCTCCTCATAGATATAACTAAGATAAATTTCGCCAATTTTCTGCATTAGCGAGGCATAGACCTGTGCGCCGCCAATCACGAATACCTTACCGTACAGACAAGCTTCAGGTCTGCTCAGTTCATCAATGGAGTTAAAAAGACTGGTCCCTGCAGGTGCAGTTTCCAAACTTTTGCTGATAATCACATTGCGCCTGTTGGGAAGCGCTCGTCCAATGGATTCAAACGTCTTGCGCCCCATTATTACCGGATAGCCGCTTGTTAACTGCTTAAAGAACGCAAGATCTTCAGGAATGTGCCAGGGTAATTTCCCCGATTTGCCGATTACCCTGTTGCTGCACATTGCGGCTACCGCGATCAATTCCAAGGGATTGGATGATTCACTCATATGGCCACCGGGGCGGAAATTCTTGGATGTGGATCGTAGCCTTCCAGTGAAAAGTCCTCATAGCGGAAATCGTTGATGTCCGTAACTTCCGTATTGAGGTGCATTTTCGGGAGTGTTCGCGGTTTCCTCGACAACTGTTCCTCGACTTGTTGTAAGTGGTTTGAATAAATGTGCAAATCTCCAAACGTATGAATAAATTCCCCACCTCGCAGGCCACAAACCTGGGCGATCATGAGGGTTAAAAGAGAATACGAGGCAATATTGAATGGCACGCCCAGAAACAAGTCTGCCGAGCGCTGGTAAAGCTGGCAGCTTAATTGCTTTTGCTCAGAATCCACATAGAACTGAAAGAATGCATGGCAGGGGGGGAGTGCCATCTTGGGGATTTCCCCGGGGTTCCATGCGCTTACGATGTGTCGTCTGCCCGTCGGGTTGGACTTAATTCCTTCAATCAGTGTGGCAATCTGGTCAATGGTATTGCCTTCGGGGGTTTTCCAGCGACGCCACTGTTCGCCGTAAACCGGGCCAAGATTGCCGTCTTCATCAGCCCACTCATCCCAGATGGTGATCTTGTTGTCCTTAAGGTAGGCGATATTGGTGTCGCCTTTGATGAACCAGAGCAGTTCATGGATAATTGATCGCAGGTGTAGTTTCTTTGTGGTCAGGCATGGAAAGGATTCCCTCAGGTCAAAGCGGGCCTGCGCTCCAAATAAGGAGTAGGTGCCGGTTCCAGTGCGGTCATCGCGCAGTTTACCGGAGTCTCGCACGAGTTTAAGGAGTCGGTGGTATTCTTCCATGAGCGCTTTTGGTGATCATTATTTGTTAAGAAGCCGAGGAAATTAAATCAAGGCCTATTCATTGAAGGAAGTCATCATTAGGTAATTCACGTATTTAATCCTGAAGTTCATCGCGGGCTCTTACGCTGGAGATGTCGTCATTATCATCAAATTCGCCATTTTCACCGGCAGATAGTACCAGGGGTTTGAAATCATTTGTAATTACCCTTAATGGACGTTTCCATAGATCGACCATCATGCCATCCCGCATGACGACAGAATCTTCCGGCAGGTAAGCTTTTCCCCGTGAGTTATCGCCAAGTAATATCTTGGCAATAATTTCATTCCCTCCTGGAGGGTATGATCCGTAGTCCTCCTTGTATTCGGCCATCGCTGACTCAATAACGTAAATGATCCTGGACGAGCCCTTTGATTGATATTCGGGCAAGAAAAATATTCGCAATACCAGTGATGCAATGAGAATTGCCACGGAGGCGGAAATAATAAAAATGACACAACCTCGCTGCATTAATATTGTCTTAATCGAAAAGGGGGTAGCCGCTCAAATATTTTCAGCGAAAAATGACGTAACAATAGTAAGAATGCCGATTTATCCCGATGATGGGGAATGGGTCGGGCATTTATTTAACGACCTTAAGGACGGCGGTCATCAGGCGCCAATGCCCGGGGAATGTGCAAATAATGGGGTAATTGCCGACTTCGGTGATCGTAAAGTTTAAAACAGCCTGCCCTCCGGGATTAACCAGTTTTGTTGAATGGAGTATATCAGGACTCTTGGGGACGTAACTTTTTTTCATGGCTTCGGGATCGGCAAGCATGGCGTCTGCCAGTGTCCCAACCTTGGCAGTTGTCCCCGGTTTAAGGATTAACAAATTGTGTTGCAGGACATCGGGGTTTTTAAAAGTCAATTGGATCGGTTGCCCGGCTTTAATCTTAATTTCAGATTTAGTGAACTTCATCGTCCCGGGAGGGTTTCCCTGTGCGCTCAGTTCGACCTTCTCGGTGCCGGAAGTGTCCTTGCGGGGTTCTTTATCTTTACCTTTCGCCTGCAGGAAAAGGATGCTCAGAGTTAATGTGATGAGGGTTAACGCTCTCATGG
Organism: uncultured Verrucomicrobiaceae bacterium; assembly: GCA_963933075.1. GTDB lineage: Bacteria > Verrucomicrobiota > Verrucomicrobiia > Verrucomicrobiales > DEV007 > CACIUL01. The sequence goes on from CAWVVE010000234.1 coordinate 2,365, forward strand.
GATGAATTTTTGAAAGTGGAAGTGGGTTCCGCTCAGGGCGACTTAAAGGTAAGGGCAGTTGGTTGAAAATTGGTGAAACTATAATTATATTTGAATGGTTTGTTTGGAATATTTGGAGTGCCATTGCGTGTGGATTTCCGGCGAGATTTCAGAGGGCTTGATTTCGCTGCGACCTCCCCAAAAAACGTTTGTGTAATGGAGTTCTACGCCTTCGGATTGGAGATGCTCATCGATTGCCGCCTTGTGCTCTAGTATAAGGTTTTTATCAGTTCCGTGAACGACCCCCATGACGTTGACGTTGCCAAAGTCCTTCCCTCCTTCCCTCCAGTAGCAGTGTGTCAATATATGGTGGCGCCCTATTTCCGAACCTGCTCGCTGTTGCTCGCCTTCGGGAACCTTCCAGTGGAAAAGCCCATTAAACCTTGTGACGCGTTTCCCTTTGCCTGAGGGCTTCACGTGTTCAAGAAAGGTCGAGAATCTGCCTATCACCTTTTTCTTGTCCAGGGATTTCGCGATTTGGCAGAAATCTTGTAGTGATTTCCCGGCTTTTGCGGCGCGATCCTGCCATGGGTTGGGAGTGATCTCCTCCGGGGTTAACTCTTCTTTGAGTGCAAGCAGGACATCCCATTCCTCAGGTTCCAATTGAACAGTTGCCGTAGTTTGCATTACTGCGCGCGTTGCCGATTTGTCGCCAGGCTTCATTGCCTTTCGCCGGACATGCCCGACCCCGAGCGTAAAAATGCCCTTTGCTGGCATCAGTATAAATTTTTCAGCTCCCACAAGATTTTTCAGGACATTGGCGTGCTCCTCCAGCGACTCTCCCTGTGGGACCTTCAGGGTGGTCCATAGCTTATACTGGTGACCGGTGATCTCTTGGTCAGTTGACCGGATGACAACATGTCCACTAAAGGGATCCTTGTTGAACATGAAATCAAAAGCCGAATCAAGCCTCGATGCGTCAATTTTCCATGCGCAAAGTGCACCATGGGCAAGTTTTGTGGCGAGTAAGGTTTGGCGCACTCGACGAATGACCCCGGCTTCAAGCATTGCCCTGATACGCTGCATGACAATTTCCACATCAACTCCGGATGCCTCAGCAATTGCATGAAAGGGATATTCCTGAAACCCACTGACCATATCCTCGGACACGCAAAGGATCTGGGCGTTGGTCGGATCGTCAAATTCTATCGGTACGCTCATGGTGTTCAAGGTTGAGCGCTAGAGGCCTACGCGGCGGAAGAGTTCGTCGAGGGGCAGTTGAATTCCTATGTAGAAATCACCAAATTCCCCGTATTTCACGGTAACCTCATCAAAGCGCATGCGGTAAACAATCTCCTTGATATCATAGGTGTCCTTGCTGAATAACGTCACTCCCCATTCAGATTCATCAAGACCGATGGACCCGGTGATTAGCTGCCTGATTTTGCCGTGCCATTGACGTCCAACGCGACCGTGCGCTGCCATTAATTTCTTACGCGTGGCAAAATCAAGCGCATACCAGTTATTCACTTCACCCCGGCGTTTTCCCATGCTGTAAAAACAGAAAACCGGCCAGTCCGGCAGATTGGGATAAAGCTTATCTCGGGAATATTTTTCGATTCGCTGGGTGAACTCTTCAAGAGAGCGCTTGAATTCGTCACTGTTCTCATCAAGCCCTTCCTCACCTTTAAGTGTTTCTGCAGCGTAATCATCAGGAGAGGTCATATACTCCCCGGTTTCGGTTAAAGATAGGTAGCTGAAGCAGGGGGTCAGGATGTCAGGCCCGAGGGCCTTTGTTATTTTCTTTTCATACCGGTTCGCGGTATGAAGGTCAGGGGTAAGCATCATGAATGCGATGTCTGCCTTTGGGCTGACAATACTGAAGGTCAGCATCTGCGTCTCATCAGTGCTGCGTATTTGCTGGATAAGCCTAGATAATTCGGTCTTTGCCTCGAGTTGCTCATCGTCGTTTAGCATTGACCACTGGGCATGATCAATTTGGTAAAACAAGTGCAGGACATGCCATCCTTCCTTTGGATTCAGCCAGTCGTAATTGGTTTCCTCAGGAGAACCCTTGGATGTTTGAACGGTCATAATCTTTGCAGAGGGATTGGTGATCTAATTGTCAGCTTTATTGTTATTTATGCTATTAACCATGACCGCAAAGCAATTTCAGTCGCGAGGGTTATTGACGATCCGAGGGTAATCGGTATTTGCCTATCAGCACCCAGTTCTCCTCATCGGCACTTTCCTTAAAGATCACTGTCCAGTATTCGTTGGCTTCAGATCCAACCTCAAGTCGATGGTCGGTGAATTGTATTTCACTTGTCATTCCTGGTCCCACGCAT
>CAWVVE010000235.1:0-4685 GCA_963933075.1 uncultured Verrucomicrobiaceae bacterium
AGCCTTTGGCGTCAGGATCAATTTTCCAGTTTTTGACTGCCTTCTCCTGGGGCTTGCCGTCATCGTCATAGCTGACCTTGAGAAGTTGCAGGGTGCCCTTGCCGGCGACCGGCTTGCCGTCGAGCGTGCGGGCGCAGGCGTTGGCGCTGATCACTTCACCAACCCGGTAATAGCCACGATCCAGCCAGGTGTTGACCTTGAAGGGGGACCTCGCGACCAGGACCTTGCCCTGGCCAACGATGGTGCGGCGCGAGGCATCACGCACCTCGGCGGTGATCGAGTAACTGTGGTCGATGTCGCCGTGCATCGCCTTGGCAAGTGCCGTGTCGATCTCGATCTCGGCAGTGCCGTCTTCACCGATCTTAACTTCGTTCTCAAGCACCACCTCCGGAGGCATGTGGCCGCGCGGCCGCCACCAGTGGACAGGTGCCCGGCAACCCCACTCGCGCCAGCCGGGATACCAGTTGTAGTCGTAGCCGAACCACCAGTATCCGGAGCCGTAGAACCAGTCCCATGGCATTGGCGCAAACCACCTGCTGTCGTGCTCGCTGCGCAGTACCTTGTATTTAACCGTGGCATTCTGCACCGGGGCACCAAACAGGTAGTTGGCCTTGACCTTGGCCTTGATTTTTTCCCCGAGCATCACGGGTTCTCCCGGTGCATCAATTGTCACCTCAAACTCCGGCTTCTTGTATTCCTCAACGCGGAAGGTGTTGCCGCCATGCTGGCCGGCATTTAGCACAGAAATGCGGTAGGCTCCCAGGGTGGCACCCTCAGGCAGGGCCATCTTGTCAGCCAGTCCGCCGAACTCGTCAGCCGTCAGGTTTTTCTCGTAAATCTTCTCGCCTTTCGGGTTGTTGATGCGCACGGTAAAGTTTTTGCCGGCAAACTGGCTTTCCTCCTCCTTGTCATATTGTGCGTGGCGCACCCAGGCCTTGAACTCAACATCCTGGCCGGGGCGGTAGACGGGGCGATCGGTAACGAAAAGTGTCTTGGTGGCCTTGTATTGCGCATCGTGGCGCTGGCTGTACCAGACGCCGTTGAAGCCATGGTAGGCGAACCTGCCATCGTCACTGCGCGCGATGATCAGCCACTGCATTTGCGGCGGCATGCGCTCCTGGTCGAGGATCGCCTGCCCGTCGGCGTCTGTGAACTCGGCGAACTGCTTGGTGATAATGTTGAAACGCCTCTGTGGCAGGAGGCCCGGCAGGCCCTTCTTCTGCTTGAGGTATTCGTAGCGGTAGCCGAAGAACTCGAGGTTAGCCTTGGCCACGGGTTTGCCGGTGCGGGCATCGGCGACAAAGTAGAAGGACTTCTTGTCGAGCGGCTTGCGCACGATGGCGGTGTCCGCGACCCAGACGATGATATGCGAGGTGTTGCCTCCCGCCATCTTTGCGCGCAAAAGGTAGGCTCCCGGTTTTTTCATGGGAGTGACAATGTCGATGCGCCGGTCCCAGTGGTTCTTGCGCGGCTCCAGGCGCAGGTCCCATTCAGCAACTTTCTTGCCGACGTATTTCTTCCACTTCTCGTTGACCAGCTCGTAGCCGATGTTGCCGATGTTCATGCGGTGGTTGTCGATTTTTACCGGGTTGCCCTTGAGGTAATCCTTGACGTCGTCAAGCAGGGTGGGCACATCAATGGAGTAGGCGCTCAGGTCGACCTGCTCACCATTTCGGAAGACAAATCCCAGCACGGGCTTCTTGCCGGCAGCGTGTGACTGGCTGCCGTCAAAGCGTCCCCAGTTGTCCAGGATCTGGTCCAGGCGCTTGACTTTCGACTTGTTGTTCCCGGGTCCAAATTTCCTGATGCTCTCCTGCCAGTATTTGGCCGCCAGGGGATACTGCCGGCGGTTCTCGAAAATACCGGCCAGGTCATTGGTGGCCCGCTCTGCGAATGACTTGTCGGGCAGGGCGGCGATCTGCTTGAGGATAAAAATAGGATTGTGCGCATCGGGCAGGCTGATGCGCTTTATCCCGGTGGCAAGGCGGGCGATCGTCTCGCTTTGCTTGAGGGTGTGCAACTCGTAGGTGCCGCTGCTATTCTCCCTGCCGTCATCCGGGCTGTGGGCACCAAAGAATCCTCCGAACCCCCACTGCCGCATCCTCTCGACACCGAACTGGTTACGTAAAAAAGAGCTCCAGCGCAACATGATCTCTCCGGCCCGGCCCGGGGCGAGTTCAGTGGCTTCTGTCAGCAGGTAACGCCAGCGCTCCCCGTCATTGGCGGCTTTCTCCCAGCTCTCCGGGATGGCGTAGAGGATCGGCTTGCCATCGTCGTCAACCGGCGCACCCACGTCTCGTGCTCCATGGTATCCGCCCTCATCCCAGTCCGGAAGCTTGTTGAAGTCCGTGAGATACTGAAGCCGCCAGGACTCGCTTCTCCCCCTATTGGAGCCGATGGCATTGGCAAACTCCAGGTAAAGGCCGGCAACCGCAGCCTTGTCCTCATCATCTCCTGCCGCCTTCATCGCCTGCTCCATGAGGGAAAGCGCGCGGACACGGTCACGTTGCTGCGTGTTTACCCGCTTGCCTCCACCGCGGTGGTGACCGCGCTTGAATTCGCCGCCAATGATGAATCCCCAGCTATTGGCTCTCATGTAGAGGCTTCCGGCACGGAAAAGAACTCTCCAGTCCTGCGGGTATTTCTTGATAACACTTTCAAGGAATTCATCCATGAGGACGACCTGGCCGAGCCTGTTGAGTGAGTCCCAGGCGCTCTGCAGGTCCTCTGCTGCCACTTTCCCGGAATTGCCTTCATCCATCAAAAGACCCTTGTAAGCCTCGAAGGACTCTTTCCAGTTTCCGTCCTTTTTTAGTTTTACGGCCTTGTTTCGGGCATCTTCAGCAGGACCGGTTTTACCGCTGGGGGTTGCAAGAAAAGAGCAGAGGGTGATGGCAAGTATGGGGAAAAATTTCATGGGAATTAAGTGATGTTAATACCTTAACGCGAGAGCTTGGAGAATTATTAGATGTTTCCGGAACCATTTTGAGGATAACGGGTGGTGGGCAAAGGATTCAAGGCAGGAAATCCTTATAGGTACCAGTTATTCAAAGCGATATTTCTGTGGTTTTTTACGCTTCTTTTGCCGGGATCCTCCGGCCTTCAATCTCAATGGAGCGAAAACCTCGCCCGAGCCGTCCTTCTTGATATTGTAGACCAGTTCGAGCAGTTCACCGAGGCGTCCGCCGGGAAGTCCGCCGTTATACTGGAACCACTCCAGGTATTCAAAGGGCAATTCATGGATGGGTAGGCCTTTCGGCGGGGATTTATCAGGCCCGTATTTGCCAAATGGCATATGGGTATTGCCGATTTCAGTCATGGTCTCGGCGAACTCTTCAGGATCAATCATCGCTTCTAGTCGGAGAATGCCCACAGCAGTTGCCGGGACCTTGAATCGAGGGCGTTGGTATTTTCAATGTGATAGAGATCCTCTGCGATATCCTGGATCAGGACCCCGCCGTCCTCAAGTTTCCGGGGCCAGGAACCGAGTCGGGTTTCAAAGGTCCGTGACCCGGAACTTGTCAGCACTTGCCAGACACGCAGGTCAATATCGTTGCTGATTGACTCAATGGCTGTGACCTTGATGGTGAATGCCGCATCGGCAATCGCCGTTGACAGCGCAGCATGTCCGGGTGCATCGAGATCAGAGGGATTCTCCACCATGCAGGTTTCATTACCATCGTTATCAAGCAGAGAAAAGAACCGGTTCGGTTCGGAAAGGGGGAAGCAGGGCTGCACACGGACTGCCGTGGTCTGGTCTCCGCGGACAACCTGTAATTGACCGCTGTTACTCAGGTTGATATCAGGAAGGGGCATTCTGTTCAAAGTTGATTTTCTGCATTTCACTCAGCTTACGGTATACCCCGCCTTCAATCCTCATGAGTTCGGAGTGGGTGCCTTGCTCGGCAATACGTCCGTCCTTGAAGACCAGGATGCGGTCGGCCCGGCGCAATGTCGAGAGCCGGTGGGCGATTGCGAAGGTGGTGCGTCCCAGGGTCAGGTGGTCAAGGGCATCCTGGATCTTGGCTTCCGTTTCCGAGTCAACGCTGCTGGTGGCTTCATCAAGGATCAGTATCCTGGGGTTGCTCAATACTGCGCGCGCGATTGAAATTCGCTGGCGCTCCCCTCCCGAGAGGGTGTGCCCGCGTTCGCCGACCATGGTGTCGTATGCCTGGGGAAGCCCACAGATGAATTCATGGGCATTTGCCGCGCGCGCGGCGTCAATAATCCTTCCCTTGGGAGCATCTTGCATACCGTAGCGGATATTTTCCAGTATTGTCCCGTGAAAGAGGAAAGGGTCCTGTTGCACCATGCCGACCTGGCGCCGAAAACTGCCGAGGTCAATGGAGTTGATGGCGTGCCCGTCGATGCGGATTGTGCCGCTGGTGACATCATAGAAACGGACGATGAGATTGCTCAGTGTAGTCTTGCCGGCACCGGAATGGCCCACCACACCGATCATCTCACCGGGAACCGTCTTGAATGAAATGTCCTGCAGGACGGGGCGCACTGAATCATAACCGAAATAGACCTGATCGAATTCCACTTCGCCACGCAGCGGGTTGATAGTCACGGCCTGTGCAGGGCGCGGCAGTTCGGACTCGGTGTCCATCAGATCAAATACCCGGCGCGCGGAACTCAGTGAGCGGTTCACCATGCGCGCCATCTGGCCGAAGACCTCAATG
>CAWVVE010000236.1:0-4682 GCA_963933075.1 uncultured Verrucomicrobiaceae bacterium
TCAACGGCAAGGGGGCTCATGTAAATGCGCCTTACCCGGAAACCTTGCGTTCAAATATCTTCTCGGTTGAGTTCTGGTTCCGTTCAACACAACCCTTTAAGGACAAATTCTGGCCGGGGAGTGCCTCATTCGTCTCGACGGCCACGCCGGGACCGAACAGTCAGGACTGGACCATCGCCGCCGCCTCGCAGCGGAGCAGGGACGAGGGCCGCATCCTCGGAAACACCGGGGCGAAAGGACAAAATCGCAACGACCTGCTCCTTGAATCACTCCCCGGCGACACGCTCAATGACGGCCACTGGCACCACGTCGTGTTGACACGAACCGAAAGCGGTGATGTGAAACTCTATGTTAACGGAAATGTGCACGCCACCGGCAATGACGGCGGCGGTAGTATTCTAAGCGAACGACCACTCAACATCGGCGGCGACGCGATCCACGATGACGGAACCTTCCTCGACGGCGACATGGACGAGGTTGCTCTCTATATACATGTGCTGAGTGCCGATCGGGTGGCGGTACATTTCGCAGCGGTCAAGCCGTACCTGCCAAAGCGAAAAGTCCGGGAAGCAGTCACCGTGAAATCCGATACGCCAAGAGATAAAGGCGAACCCGGGGAACCGGTTTTACCGTTTATTGAAAAGACCCACACGCTCAAGGCCAAGGTCCTTGAAAAGGCCGACCCTCACTGGGCCTTCCAACCAATTAGAAAACCGGCTTTGCCCGAGGTAAAGCAAAAGCCCTGGGTGAAGAATCCCATCGACCTGTTGGTGCTGGCCAAACTCGAAAAATCCGGACGCAAACCCGCGGCCCCTGCTGATGCATACACACTCCTGCGCCGGGCTTATTTTGACCTTCTCGGATTGCCTCCCGATCCGGATCACATTGAACAGTTTATCACGGACTCCAATTGGCCCAACTTGATCAAGGAACTCCTGGCCTCCCCGCATTACGGCGAACGCTATGGGCGCCGCTGGCTCGACGTGGCGAGGTATGCCGACAGCTCAGGAGGAGGGAGAGATTATTTGTTTCCCCACGCCGCCCGCTACCGGGATTACGTCATCCGGTCCATGAACGAGGACAAGCCGTTCACCTCCTTCGTCAAGGAGCAGGTAGCGGGAGATATCCTGTATCCCGAAGACAAGACGACGGACGCGCGACGGTATGCGACGGGCTTTTACACGATTGGGGCGGTATACCCGGTTTCACCCAACGCCATCAAGCGACCAAAGCGATTCGAATACGACCGCCTGACGGACGCCGCGGACGTTACCGGGGAAGCGTTCCTGGGTCTCTCCTTTGCCTGCGCCCGTTGTCATGACCACAAGTATGACCCAATCTCTCAACACGACTATTTTGCCTTCCAGTCCTTCTTCGCCTCCTCGAGGTTCAAGGAAATGCCCATTGAGAAGAGCAAACAGAAACTGCAGATCAAGGACTATCTGCTGGAGCACAAGCAAAGGGCTGAGAACGCCACCTTCTTCGAGAGAGGAGAATTAAATTTGCCCGTAGGCCGTGTTCGCCCCCGTCTGCCCGATTATTTCTCGAGTGAAACGACGCCTGCGGAAAAGAGCGATAATTACAAGAACAGGCGCCTGCAGGTGGCGAACTGGATCGCTTCCGACAAGAATACCCTGACTGCCAGGGTCATTGCCAACCGGGTCTGGCAATGGCATTTCGGGGAAGCCTTGGTCGCCACGCCCAACGATTTTGGAATTGCAGGAGAAAAACCTTCCAATGCCGAATTGCTGGATTATCTCGCAAGCTACCTCATGGAAAACGACTGGAGCCTGAAAACGCTTCACTCCCACGTCATGACATCATCCACCTACAGGATGAGTAGTTCCCATCCTGAATCCGAAAGCGCAGGCGTTTTTGACAGGTTCCCGACAACTCGCATGCAGGCAGAGACGATATGGGACAACATGCTGGCCGTGTCCGGTAAGCTAAACGGAAAAATGTATGGACGCTCCGTTTTCCCTCCGATCAGCAAGGAATTGGTCAGTTCCAAGCGAAACGCCTCCTGGGAAACGGAGAAAAAGGAGAGCGACTGGATGCGCCGTGGAATATACGTCGCCATCAAGCGATCCATGCACTTTCCCTTTTTCGACGTCTTCAATGGAACCAACTCGGCAACCAGTGTCGGCCAACGCGAAAGCACCGTCGTTTCTCCCCAGGCCTTGACCATGATGAACGGCAAAATTCCCCGAAAACTATCCGCTGCCTTTCACCAGCGGCTCCTCCGGGAATGCGGCGACGACAAGGAGAAAATCATCGCCCGGGCGTGGTTGCTGGCTTACGGTCGACCGGTAACTGACAAGGAGAAGAAAGTAACACTTCGATTTCTAATCGACACGGACATGAGAACCTGGTGCCATGCCCTCTTCAACAGCAACGGATTCGTTTACGTAAGGTAGGTGACTATTGTGGAGCGTGCCATGAACAGACGGGAGATGCTAAAACGCTCGGGCTTGGGCTGCGGGATGTTGGCCCTGCATGGCCTCATGGCTGACTCGGCATCCGCTACCAGAGCGCCTCATTTTCCGGCGACGGCGAAAAACGTCATCTGGCTGTTCATGCACGGCGGCCCCAGTCAGATGGACACCTTCGATCCCAAGCCGTTGCTGAATGAACTGCACGGCCAGCAGGCGCCGGCGTCCTTTCACGATATACAAACTTCGTTTACCAAGATTGGAAAACAGAAGCTCATGGGCAGTGGGTTCAACTTTTCCAAATGCGGCGCATCCGGCACGGAAATCAGCGATGGCTTCAAATATATGCAGAACCATGCCGATGACATCGCCGTCATCCGCAGTTTGCATCACGAGGATTTCAATCACAACCCGGCCCTTTGGGTGATGAATTCCGGTCACAACAAAGCAGGGCGCCCCTCCATGGGCAGCTGGCTTTCCTATGGCTTGGGACATGAAGCCAACAACCTGCCCGGGTTCGTCGTAATAACCGATGGCGCCATGAAGGCGGGGGGCGGAGTCTGGGGAAATGCCTTTCTGCCTGCTACGCATCATGGAACCATGCTCAATACGTCAGGGCCGCCTATCCCCAACCTCAAGCCATCCATGGCCAGTGAAGAGCAACTCAAGATGCTGCGGTACATGAAGCAACTGGATGCCGGAACAAGCCCTGAGTTGGAAGCCCGGATCAAGAGCTATGAGCTGGCCTTCAAGATGCAAATGTCGGCCCCCGAGGCGCTGGATATCAACAAGGAGTCCAAGGCAACCCGTAACCTCTACGGCGAGAACCGGTTTTCAAAACAGTGCCTGATGGCTCGCCGCCTGGTGGAACGTGGCGTTCGCATGGTCCAGATTTACAATGGCTGTTCCTCGGGAGATGAATGGGATACGCATAGTGGCAATTTCCAGACGCACAAAAAACTCATACGCAATGTCGATCAGGGCTGTGCAGCCTTGCTGGCGGATCTAAAATCCCGGGGGATGCTTGAAGACACCCTCGTCATCTGGTGTGGCGAATTCGGCCGCACCCCGACCACGGAAAAAAGCAATGGCCGGGATCACAATCCCTATGGTTTTTGCGGCTGGATGGCAGGTGGCGGAGTACAAGGCGGCCAAGTCATCGGATCCACCGATGAAATTGGTTTCCGGGCCGCCGAGGACAAGGTGCATGTCCACGACTTTCACGCCACCATCCTGAAGTTAATGGGGCTGGATCACGAAGAATTGAGCGTCAACCAAAACGGCCTCGACCTGCGCCTGACCGACCTCCACGGCTACCACGACGTCTACGGCAAGCTAACCGGAAAAACAGCGTGATTGTTTTTGAGGGCTCATACGGGTGCCTCATGATGATGGTGACCAGCCAATGGGGGTTTGACGCTCCATCGCCACTGTAAACCAGGAAAAAACCAGTGAAAAATATCCTCGCCACAATCCTTTTGTTCACTGTCGGTTGCGTTTCCACGCATCACTCTGGGCGCAAACAGGAACTCAGTCACGTGGTCCTGTGCTGGCTGAAGGAACCGGGCAATACAGAGCACCGCGATCAAATCATTAACATCTCAAGGACTTTCAAAAAGATTCCCGGTGTATTGGAGGTGCGGGCGGGTGAAGTCATTGCCAGTGACCGGCTGATTGTTGATGACAGTTTTGATGTGGGCATCCTGGTAATCGTGCCCGATACCAAACGGTTGCAGGAATATTTGGATCATCCCATTCACCAGGATGCCAAGCGCGATATCCTTTTGCCGTTAGTGGAAAAGGTGCTGGTTTACGATTTTAAGTAAGGGTTGTTTCCTGCGCACGCGCAGTGATATAATGACTTTTATGAGAGTTCTTCTATCCCATCCGGGAAGTCATCGCCTGAGCTGAAAAGACAATTCCCCCTTCGATCCAATGAGAAGATATTTTTTTCTGCTTTATTGCCTGCTTATTGCCTGCCTGTGCATTCCGCACTCATCCAATGCCGACATCAAACAGGCTGAAGACGCACCACAGCCACTTACTCCTGAGGAGAGTGCCAAAAGAATTCGATTGCCGAAGGGTTTTCAGATTGAGCTGGTTGCCAGCGAACCCGTGGTCAAGGAACCCTCCGGGATCGCCTTCGACGAACACGGCCGGGTTTTCGTGTGCGAACTCCATGGTTACAACATTGAAGGGCACATCGACACGCAGGAACTCAACAAGAGCGGAAAACTCGATAAAACGGTG
>CAWVVE010000237.1:0-4665 GCA_963933075.1 uncultured Verrucomicrobiaceae bacterium
ACCCGCGACCTCCGGCGTGACAGGCCGGCGCTCTAACCAACTGAGCTACCACTCCTTGGGCGCCAAATTAGAGCGCGAATATTAATTCGCCCGTTTAGCATGCGCAACAGAATTTAATGCCAACCCGTCCTGCCGGGGATATAATGACTGCCTTGAGGGCTATTTTTCACCCCCTGAGCAAAGCTCCAAAAGCTGCCCAAATACCTCAGTCGCAGGCAATTCCCCGTCGCTGGGCAGCCCCTTGAAGGCTCCAGCCAGGATTGGCCAATCCAACTTATCTTCCGGTTCCCGCCCATGGGACCCCTTTACAAGCCCGGCATCCAGCGGGATCACGTCCACCAAACTTCGTAATCCCAGTTTCTTCGCCGCCAAACGCATCCCAATCTTCAGCCGGGGAAAGCGAATTTCAGGATCAATGAACAATTCCACCGGGTCATATCCGGGTTTGCGATGAATATCAACGCACCGCGCATAATCAGGGGCCACCCGGTCATCTTCCCAGTAATAATAGGTAAACCAACTGTCAGTATCAGCCACCGCAACAAAATCCCCGCTCCGCCAATGGTTAATCCCGGCATCGTCGATGCCCTCCCCGGCAAGCACCTCATCCACCCCCTCAACGGATTCCGTCACGGCAAGCACTTCCTCGGCAATGTCCTTGTCGTTAACGTAAACATGAGCAACCTGGTGATCAGCAATTGCAAAGGCCTTGCTCGCCCCAAGGTCAATTATTTCACGCCCGAGTTCATCCTTGATCGCAAGCCAGCCACGCTCACGAAAAACACGGTTGAGGTGAACAGGTCGATGAACCGGAGTAATGCCATACTCGGAAAGCACCACCACGTCGACATTGCGTTGCTGGTAGAAAGTCAATAACTCGCCAAAAATTCTATCAATCCGCCGAAGCTCTATTCCAGCCTCAGGTGTTTCTGGACCTATCTTCTGGAGACTGTAATCCAAATGCGGAAGGTAAACCAGGGAGAGGGACGGATGATGTTTTTCTTCTACCCACTTCGCCGAATCCGCAATCCAGCAACTGGAAGAAATTCCCGCCTTCGGCCCCCAAAAGGCAGGGAAAGGAAAATCACCGAGATCCGCCTTCAACTCCTCGCGCATATTCATGGGCGCGGTATAGATGTCAAAAACCTTGCTGCCGTCGGCTGGATATATCGGACGAGGCGTAATCGAGAAATCCGCGCTCGAATACATATTGAACCACCAGAATAGCTTGGCGCAGGTAAACTCCGGATTCTTGTCCCGAAGCACTTCCCAGAGCTTAACGCCTTCGACCAGATGATTCGACTGCTTCCAGAATTGATGTTCTGCGAGGATGGAGTCATACCAGCCATTGGCAACTACCCCGTGCTCACAGGGCAGTTTCCCGGTAAGGTAAGTAGCCTGTGCAGTACAGGTAACCGCCGGAAAAGCAGGTTCGATCAGGCAACAGGAATTCGCCTTCATGAAACCCTTAAGGTTTGGAGTATTCTTGCCAATGAGCCGTCGACTCAAGCCTACAATATTGATTACCGCTGTGCGTTGCACGATGCTCAAGACACTAGCTGAACTGCTCTCAGAGCGCAAACAGGGATGATCCCCTCTTCAGTCCTTGCCTCCCAACGCAGGTTTTGCTAGCCTCTATAGTAATGAATACCCCAGCCTCCCAAAGCTCTCGCCAATCAGGTTTCACGCTCATTGAGCTACTTGTCGTCATCGTCATCATTGCCATCCTTGCCACCACCGCCTTTCCCATTTACCAGATCATCAAGGATAAGGCCAACTCTTCTGTCTCAAGAACCAACCTCCGCACCATTGGACAGACTCTTTACCTTTATCAGGGAGACAATAACATGTGCTTTCCGGCAATTGACGCCGATCCCGAAATACCGGACCTCGACAACTGGGTGTCCGAACTGGTAATCGCCCTGAACCCGGACAGCACTCTGTCCGAGTTGATCGCCAACCCGACCACTCAAACCTTTGTTTCCCCGGGTCTTCGCTGGAAAAGCAGCGGTGGAATTTATGATGCTGAAGAACTGATCAATACCTATGCCGCGACCGAAGCCCTTGCCGGGCTCGACGAGAACGGCACCCCTGACCCGGAAATAAAAAGAAGGCCGGTTACAATAGAATTCCCGGGGGAAACCATTATCCTTATCGAAGCCAAGCAATCAGGAAACAACCCCTTCTGTGAATCATGGCTCGACTGGAACACAGCCTCCGCTGACTTTGGAAGCCAACCGGAAGATACGGAGTCCATTGACCTGCGCTACTCTGATGAAGTGAACGTGCTCATGGCCGACGGCAGGGCAGAGACGATGGATGCTGAGGCGCTTGCGGAAATCAAGGAATGGAACTGGAGCGGTAATGATTATCCTGAAGATTACAGCCACTGATTCCAAAAGCCCATAAACGGGCCCAAGTCCCGCGCCCATGATCGGAGCGGCTCAGTTTTCAGGCCCCGGGTTCTGCTCTTTCGGATCACGCTGAAGGTGTAAAAATGTTCCTTTCTTGTTGCCTACAAGAATGTCAGGCCTGGAATCACCATTCATGTCAGTGACAAGGAACTGCGTTCCCACACCGGAGTCATTATCAATCTGGTAGGGGATAAACTTCGCCTCTCCTGACTTGCCTCCCGGCATCACCTTAAACCAGTAAAGCACTGCCGCCTCGTTGCCCCCTGGATCATTTCCATTGTGTGCCCACCAGCGCTTACCGGTCACAAGATCTTTGACTCCGTCAGCGTCAATATCAACAAGCTGCGCTGCATGAGCCTGACTGAAGGCAACTCCATAGGGGTTGTCTGCAGCCTTCGCACCGGTAATCCAATGCGCCTTCCAGCCCTTTCTTCCGTCACTATCCTGCGTCTGCTCAAACCATCGTAATCCGTAACCATGAGCTGCTGCAGAAGTATAAATATCATTGTCCCCGTCCCCGTCAAAGTCGTAGGCAAACATGTCGGCACCACCCGGACCGCTAAACTGAAACCTGAACTCCTTCCACGAAGGATCCCCGTCAAGGGACTTGGGTTGCCGCCACCAATGAGCCTTGTCAAGAAGGTCAATGCGCCCATCACCATCAACATCGCCAATACCAAGCCCGTGGGTGAAGCGCCCCCCGGTTGATTTAGGTGAGGATATATTGTGCCTCGCCCACTTATCGGAAGCCTTGGCCTTATTGAAGGTAAAATAAACAAACTGCCCGGCAACCGACCCGGTCAAATCGGGCTGGCCGTCACCGTTTACATCTGCAAACTGCGGAGATTCATTTTCAAGCTTATCCACGGCAACGTGCTCTTTCCATTCATCGCCCCCCATCGGGTTCTCATACCAGAAAACCTTATCACCAGGAAAAGAAACCCTTAATACATCATCCCAGCCATCGCCGTTGATGTCATAGGCCCAAGTATTGAAATTTCTGGAATATCCCTTCGGGGGGAAATTCTTCGTATCATACAGGGCCTTTTTTTCGACAAAGTCAGGACCGGCATACCAATAAGGCCCGCTGACAACATCCATCTTGCCGTCCTTGTTGAAATCGCCCGCGTGAACCCCCTCGGCATAAAACTTGTCAGAGAGCTGCAGGCGCTCAAATTGAGGAACTACAGCTGCAGCGCCGAAGGCAATCAAGGCAACAATACTCAACAGCATGAGGGACAGGCATTTCATTGAAGCTATCACTAGCAGCTAAATCCATCGGCAGGAAGGCTTCTTTGCGTTTTTCATCCTTGAAACTTCGCCCCCCCCCGGGTGATCCTCATTTCACGCAAGAGAACCTTCAATGAGGACCCTTTCATGACAATCCAATGAGCTGAAGGTGCGTGAAAACAATTGCCAAAGCTCCACTTCTAATGCACCAAGGCTTCCACACATTGGATTTCATAGGATATCTAACTGGTCAAAACTCCCAAAAAAAAACGCACACTCCCGAATCATGAGCACTACCCGCATTGAAAGAGATACAATGGGCGAAATGGAGGTTCCCTCTGAGGCACTTTATGGCGCCAGCACGCAGCGAGCAGTTCTTAACTTTCCGGTCTCAGGTGAACCCGTCGAGGCAGGAATCATTCATGCCTATGGCCTCATTAAATGGGCCGCTGCACGGGTTAACGGCGCACTCGGAGAAGTCGACAAGTCTCTCACCGGACAGATTGAAGCAGCTGCCGAGGAAGTCTACCTAGGCAAGCTTGATGAACACTTTCCCGTGGATGTCTATCAAACCGGGTCAGGAACTTCCACAAACATGAACGCCAATGAGGTCATCGCCAACCGGTGCTCTCAGATCGCCGGCAAACCAATCGGCTCAAAAGAGCCCATCCACCCAAATGACCATGTCAACCAGGGGCAGTCCTCAAATGACACCTTCCCGACGGCAATGCATATAGCCGTCGGCGTCGCCCTGAAAAATGATCTCGTCCCTGAACTGGGAAAACTCAAAACATCGCTAGGTGCCAAAGCCTTGGATTTTCAGGACATCCTGAAAATCGGGAGGACTCATCTGATGGACGCCACCCCGGTTCGACTTGGCCAGGAATTCGGGGGTTACGAGAAACAGATTGAGCGCGGCATCGACCGCTCGCATAAGGCGCTTAAGGCACTGCATGAGCTTGCACTTGGAGGAACTGCGGTTGGAACCGGACTTAACACTCCTGAAGGTTATGCTGAAAAA
>CAWVVE010000238.1:0-4658 GCA_963933075.1 uncultured Verrucomicrobiaceae bacterium
AACCATGGAAAGGGTTCAGGGCGGCATGTGGATACTCTATGCAATCTTGCTTTATGCCGTTGAGGTGCATGCCGGCATTGGACTTTATCGCGTAACCGTCAAGTGGGGCCTGGGGGCAAAGATACCTGTCATTGGCACACGTATAACCCGAAGCATGGCCCAGAAAATGGAGCGTATCGTCCTGTGGTTCTTCCTCATAATAGGATTTCTTACCTTGTTGGTAATGGCAGGAGTCATTGACCCTCCACTGGAGTTCCTGCTTCCTCCAGAATCCGGCCAAAAATAAAAATGAGCGAGCTTATCACCACGGATGTTCTTGTTATAGGCGCCGGCCTGGCCGGCGAACGCGCGGCTATTTCAGCTTCCGCAGAAGGCAACGACGTGGTCATTCTTTCACTGGTTCCGCCACGCAGAAGCCATTCCTGTGCTGCCCAGGGCGGCATGCAGGCCGCCCTGGGAAACTGCAATAAAGGTGCGGGAGACAGTGAAGAGTTGCACTGGCTGGATACCGTAAAGGGCAGCGACTGGGGCTGCGACCAGGAAGTGGCACGGATTTTTGCCGACACCGCACCCATTGCAATGCGCGAAATGGCTCACCACGGGGTGCCGTGGACACGAGTCAAAGGCGGACCCGCCGACTATTTTATCAAGGGCAAGAAAGTCACCCTCGAGGAGCCTCGCGAGAATGAGGGCCTCATTATGCATCGTGATTTTGGCGGCGTGTCCCGATGGCGCACCTGCTACACGGCGGACGGGACTGGTCACACGGTGCTGTATGCCATGGACAACATGGTTATTGAGCTGGGTATCGCTGTTCATGACCGCATGGAGGCCATTTCCCTGATACATGACGGAGAAAAGTGTCATGGAGCCGTAGTTCGCTGCCTTCGAACCGGCGCATTAAAAACCTACCTCGCTAAAGCCACTGTTATCGCCTCCGGCGGATTTGGCCGGATTTATAAATACAGCACCAACGCCATCATCAACCAGGGAACCGGACAATCCATAGCCCTCGACACCGGGCTGGTTCCTCTCGGCAACATGGAGGCTGTCCAATTTCACCCCACAGGAATTGTTCCCACTGATATCCTCGTGACTGAGGGCTGTCGTGGCGACGGCGGCTTTTTGCTCGATGTCGACGAATACCGGTTCATGCCCGATTATGAGCCTGACAAGCAGGAACTGGCCAGCCGTGATGTTGTCAGTCGTCGCATGACTGAGCACATTCGTAAAGGCAAGGGAGTGCAAAGCCCGGACGGCGAACACCTTTGGCTTGACCTGCGTCATCTCGGCGAGGACCACCTGCGCACCAAGTTGCGTGAGGTTTACGACATCTGCATGTATTTTTTGGGCGTAAACCCAATCAAGGAACTTGTCCCGGTGCGTCCCACACAGCATTACAGCATGGGAGGTATCCGGGTTAACAAGGATGGGCACGTCTATGGCCTTAAGGGGCTCTGGAGTGTCGGGGAATCCGCTTGCTGGGACTTGCACGGGATGAATCGCCTTGGTGGGAACAGCTTGGCGGAAACGGTTGTTGCTGGCATGTTTTGCGGACAGAGAATGGGCCAGTGGGCAAAATCGCAAACTCACGAAGTTGATAAGGCCCTTGCTGATGAAGCTCTCAATAAGCAGCAGGAACGAATCAATTCACTCATTGCCGGGGGTATGGGCGAGGCCAATGAGAATGTCGACGAGTTGCTCAATTTGGCGCAGGAAACACTCCAGGAGAAAGTCGGCATCTTCCGCAAGGGAGAGGAACTTGAGGAAGCTGTTGTCACATTGCGGGAAATTTACCGGCGTGCGGGAAACTTGAAAATGCGCTCAGCCTTCAAGGGCGCCAATCCCGAGTTGGCCGCTGCAATCCGCCTGCCGGGCATGATCAAGCTGGCTTTATGCGTAGCCAAGGGGGCGCTGATGCGTACCGAGAGCCGTGGCGGTCACTCCCGCGAAGATTATCCGGAACGCAATGACAGGGATTGGCTGAAGCGCACCCTTGCCCGATGGCCTGTTGGAGCTGACGAGCCTGACATCAGCTACGAGCCGGTCGGATTACTTGAGAGCCCTCCGGGACAGCGGGGTTATGGCGGTGCTGACAACATTGCAATGGAGCAAAGCGTCGAGGAGTATAATGCAACAGTTGAGAGCGCTTGGATCAAGCAGGGATGGCAGCAAACCTCCGCACCGCTTGGCACTGAGCTCAAGGAGATGGTAGAATATGCATCAACAAAGGAATCCTGAGACATGGCAAGAGAACTGACATTACGAATTTTTCGATACGACCCGCTAAACCCGGAGTCCAAACCCTGCTTTGTGGACTACAAGATGGAGGAAACCCCAAGGTTGAACCTTTTTGTTGCCTTGCATCGCATCAGGGAAAAGCAGGCGCCAGACCTGCAATTTGACTTTGTCTGTCGCGCAGGCGTCTGCGGTTCATGCGGAATGATGATCAACGGTCGTCCGACATTGGCCTGCAGGACCCTTACAGCTGAATTGCCGGATCTGATTACGCTCGCACCAATGCCTGCCTTCAAGTTGATTGGCGACCTTTCTGTGGACACGGGAACATGGTTCCGGGGCATGTCTGAGCGCGTTGAATCTTGGATCCACACGCAAAAAGAATTTGATCCCCAGGCCGAGGAGGAGCGCATGGATGATGGCACTGCCCAGAAAATCTACGAGCTGGAGCGCTGTATTGAGTGCGGGTGTTGTGTTGCCGGTTGCGCTACGGCAAACATCCGTGAGGACTTCCTGGGGGCAACTGCCCTCAACCGTATAGGCCGCTTCATGATCGACCCCCGTGACGAGAGGGACAGCGAGGAATGGTTTGAGTTGGTTGCAACCGATGAGGGGGTTTTTGGATGCATGGGTCTCATGGCTTGCGATGATGTCTGTCCCAAAGAACTGCCTCTCCTCGAGGTATTTGCCTACATGCGCCGCCGAATGTCCCAGGTTGCCGCAGGCCAAGCCAAGGCCGACGCAGGCACCAGCATCCCTGTGATCAACTGAAGCCTTTAATGCATCGCCGCAATTTTCGCCAGCAAGCTTGAGGGTATCACACTGGCCACAATCAATGATTTGCCAACACGCCCACTTCCAGACAAAGTGCATTGATGGCTGACGAAACCACCTTCCCGCTCCCGTGTGATGTCCAACTCGACGAGAAGTGGGACACCTCAGCCCTGCGGGCAGTAGTCGACCGCCGCTGCCATGCCGGTCGCAAGCCCTCACACCTCTTTCTCGGTCGCAAGGAGGCAAGTCTCCTGCGCAAGCACCTCGGCGAGGCATTTGGCGAGGAATCCGTCGCCACCTTTAACGACCTCTATTACATGGGAATGCTGGTCAGCGAGCTTGACACCCCAAGTTGTGTCCGTGTAGCCGGCGAAAAGTTCATGGACAAGCTTGAACGCAGTGGTCTGGATCTCGCAAATTGGGGCGAGGACGATTTCTCCGAATGGGAACTTCATTTCAGCTAATCATCGAATAGCTCGAGTTGCTGACTGCCCGCATCTTCCGCCTGCAGCATAAAGCGAACGCCAACACCCAATAATCGCACTGATTTCCCTCCACCGCGGCGCCATCCCTCCTCAAGAAGATCGCTGAATATCGAGTCGGCCAGTTCCGTTGCCCCGCACTCTGCCGTGGTTTGCTGAAAATCAGTGAACTTGACCTTCACAAAGGCCACCCTGACTTTTCGTTGCGCGTGCTTTGCAGACAATTCATCCCTTAATTCCCCGAGAAGTTTTTCAAGTTCAAGCTCTCCCTCATCAAGACCGGCAAGGTCAGCTTGGAATGTCCGCTCAACACTGAGTGATTTTCTTTCCCTGTTCGGCGTGACATTCCTTTGGTCGATCCCCCTGCATAACCGGTAAAGATCACCTCCGAACTGTCCAAATTCCGTGTGTAATTGCACAAGGCTGAGCTTTTGGAGTTGTCCGCAGGTTGTTGCTCCAAGAGCGGCGAGCCGATCCCCTGTTTTTTTTCCGACGCCCCATATCCTCTTTACCGGCAGCTTTTCCATGAAGGAGGAAATCTGGTCGGGGAGTATTTCAAACTGGCCATCCGGCTTGTTCCAGTCACTGGCTATTTTCGCCAGCAATTTATTGGGTGCGATTCCCGCAGATCCCGTAAGGCCTGTTTCTTTCTTAATGCGAAACCTGATCTCCCTTGCAAGGGAAGCTCCCGATGAATTTAGGCTACTGAGATCAAGGTAGGCTTCATCAAGGGACAGCGGCTCAATAATGGATGTGAACTCGGAAAATATTCTCCTTATCCGTATTGCCTCATTACGATAAAGGTCGTGCCTGACGGGCAGGATTACCAAGTTCGGGCAGAGCTCAAGCGCCTTGAAAGCCGGCATTGCGGAGCGGCAGCCAAACTTACGGGCCTCGTAGTTGCAGGTCGTAAGGACGCCCCTTCCCCCCGGCCTGCCACCAACGGCAACCGGTTTACCGGAGAGTTCCGGGTGTTCCCGAATTTCAATGGCTGCATAAAAACAATCCATGTCGATATGGACAATCTTTGCCGACTGATGATTTGCCTCTCCGGGTTGCATCTTTCCCTGAATTGGTGATAATGCCACACTCATCGAATTCACAGTTCAAGACAAACTCAACTATTTCACTGATAATGAACACAATCCTGACCAGTAAATCCGC
>CAWVVE010000239.1:0-4652 GCA_963933075.1 uncultured Verrucomicrobiaceae bacterium
GGTGTCGCGGCATTGTCGCGGCAGGGCCTCGGCCAGCTTGGCGTGCTGGTCCCAGCCCATGTGGAAGAGCTGGATAAAGCGGACATCACGTTCTGCCAGGCGCCGGGCCAGGAGGCAGTTGCGTGCATAGCTGCCGGGCTTCTTGACATCCGGCCCATAGAGGCTGAGCACATGCTCCGGCTCGTTGGAGATGTCTGCCAACTCCGGCACGCTGGTCTGCATGCGGAATGCCATCTCATACTGGGCGATGCGGGACTGGATTTCAGGGTCGCCGATTGCAAGGTGTTGTTGCCGGTTTAATGCTGCCACATTGTCCAGCATGTCCCTTCTCATTGCATGATCGATACCCGGGGGGTTTTCCAGAAAGTAAACCGGCTCCTTGGTATTGCGCAGTTTTACCCCGGAGTGCTCGGTGGGTAAGAACCCCGAACTCCACAGGCGACTGTAAAGGGGTTGCGCACCGCCTGCAGTGGCTCTTGAGGTCATTACCACGTAGGCGGGCAGGTTCTTGTTCATCGCGCCCAGCCCATAGGACATCCATGACCCTATGCTGGGGCGTCCTGCGAGCTGGAACCCGGTCTGGAAGAAGGTAATTGCCGGGTCATGATTGATTGCCTCCGTGTGCATGGAGCGAACCAGGCAGATGTCGTCAGCCATATGACCCAGCTTGGGAAGCAGTTCGCTGAGTTCCATGCCGCTCTGACCATGTCTTGCAAACTTGAACATGGTGGGGGTAACCGGCAGCGACTTCTGCTTGGAAGTCATGGTGGTGATGCGTTGCTTGCCCCGGATCGACTCAGGAAGCTCCTTGCCGCGTTCCTTCTCTATTTGCGGCTTCGGGTCGAATAGATCCATCTGCGAAGGGCCACCCGACTGGAAGAGGGAAATGACACGCTTGGCCCTGGCTGGCGGGCGTGCCTGCTTTAAAAGCGGTGCGCCTGAGATATCCTCAAAGAGCAGGGATCCGAGGGCCGCCGGGCCGCAAATGCCCGCAGAGTTGCCAAGAAATGCCCGCCTATTTAACGTGTTATTTCCTGTCATCAGGTAGTTGCGGTTTCTGCCGTTCATTCTTGTCATCCCCTTCATGGAGATGGGGAGGAAGCCACAAGCCAAGAAATAATCCTACTACAAATCCCAAGGCGGCTCCCGCTTCGCCAAGGATGAGGTTACCAAGGTATACGAAGACCATCATGATGGTTACGGTTGTGAATCCACCAACAATCTGTCTTACCTGAAATGGTGCACCACGGAGGGGGTCACGCAACCGTGAGTGGGAAATGGCTCTCCTCACCTTTTTAACGCTTTCTGAATCATCATCCTGCATAGAATCTCCTCAATGTCCCTGGCTTGTTCGATCAATTGCCCGCCTCATTTGTTGATCACCTCATCAAGGTTAAGGATGACACTGGCCACAGTCGTCAATGCAGCAAGCTGTGCCTTCGGCAATTGGGCGGCTACCTTGGACTCCCCCTGACTGAGCAGTTGCTCGGCGGCTTGCGGGTTTTCAAGGTAAAGCGCGAGGCGCTTCCGGTAACCATCCATCAGTATTTTAAGTTCCTCCGCTTCAGGTATCCTGGCGGTCGCACACCGGAAACCCCATGCCGCCCACTCGCTAGCTGTTTTTCCTTTCAACATCATACGCTCGGCAAATTTTTTCGAGGCTTCCACATAGGTGACCTCGTTCATCAGTGCCAGTGCCTGCAGGGGGGTATTTGTCTGGGTTCTTTTTACCGTGCAGAATTCCCTGCTTGGCTGGTCAAATAGCCGCATGCTTGGCGGAGCCACGGTGCGGCGGATCCGGGAATACAGGCTGCGGCGATAAAGTTTTTCTCCGTGATCCTGCACAAAACTGCCGCGTTTCTCCACCTCTTCCCAGAGCCCTGCCGGTTGATAGACCCACAAGCTTGGTCCGCCCAGCTTCTCTACCAGCAAACCGGAGAGCATGAGTGCCTGGTCGCGCACCATCTCCGCCTGCAGGCGGTTGCGTGGCCCCCGGCTAAGGAGCCGGTTCTCCGGGTCGCGGGCCAGGCGGGCCGCGTCAACCACCGCGCTCTGCTGATAGGAGGCACTCAACATTATTTTCTTGAGCAGCTCCTTGATATTCCAACCTGATTCCATGAACTCCACCGCCAGCCAGTCCAATAAACCCGGATGGCTTGGCCAATCAGACTGCATCCCGAAGTTCTCTGAACTCTTGACGATGCCGGTGCCAAAGAGCTGTTCCCAGAGCCGGTTGACCGTGACCCTTGCGGTAAGTGGATGTTTCCGGTCAACGAGCCATTTTGCAAGTTCCAGGCGCGTGATGACCTTGCCGCCTGGCGGTGGGGAAAATGCCGTGGGAATCCCGGGAGGCACTGCCTCCCCCGGTGCATCATATTGTCCACGATGCAGGATATAGGCCTTTCGTGGACTGTTCTCGCGCATGATCATCACGTGTGGATGTTGCCTGTTGAGATGAGCAATCTCCTGATCCCTTGCCCTCTTGTCCTGCTGCCCCTCATTGATTGCCTCCAGCTTTTGATTATATCGCTTCAGCCGGTAGCGGATCTTGGGATCAGCACTGCCGCGCAGGTTGTTGATAAAGCCTTTCTCATCAAGGTTGTTAAAGAGAGCAAACAGCTGGTAGAATTCCTTTTGGCTTACAGGATCGTATTTGTGGTCGTGGCATCGTGCGCAACTCAGTGTGAGTCCCATAAAGACCGCTCCCATCGTCTCTACCCGGTCGATGACATATTCTGTTCGCCATTCCTCGTCGATCGCCCCGCCCTCAGTCTGGATGCGGTGGTTGCGGTTAAAGCCCGTGGCGAGGATTTGATCCTCGCCCGGGTCCGGGAGGAGGTCCCCGGCCAATTGTTCAATGGTGAATTGATCAAAAGGCTTATTGGCATTGAATGCTTCAATCACCCAGTTTCTCCACGGCCATTGAGCGTTTTCCAGGTCATTGTCATAGCCGTGGCTGTCGCCATACCGGGCTCCGTCAAGCCACCATGTGGCCATGCGCTCACCAAAGCGTGGGGATGCCAACAGGCGTTCCACCAGCCGGGGGTAGGCTTTAGGCGAATTGTCCGCCAGAAAGGCGTCCACTTCCGCGATGGTTGGCGGTAAGCCGATCAGGTCAATACTGGCCCGCCGGATCAGCCTTTCTTTGCTTGCCTGCTTCTGCGGTTGCAGTCCACTGGTCTTGAGACGTGCAAAGACAAAGCGGTCGATCTCATTATGGCCCCAGTTGGCGGCGGCAGACAGCACAGGTTTCTTTGCCGCCTGAAAAGCCCAATGTTTTTCATATTTGGCCCCTTGAGCAATCCATTGCTTTAATATCTGCTTTTCCCTGTCGCTCAGTTGCTTTGCTTTCTCATCAGGCGGCGGCATCATCTCATCTTCCTCACGTGAAAATATTCGCGATATCAAGGCACTCTTTTCCGGTTTACCGGGGACAATGGCGCGCAAGCCATCACGCGGGGCATAGGCCGATTCCTGCTCATCCAGGCGCAGCTTGGCCTTGCGCTTGCTTGAATCTGCCCCATGACAGGCGAGGCACTTGTCGGCCAGGATGGGCAGGACATCCCGGTTGTATTGCACAGCGGCCTGCATTGCATCCAGGATGCAGAGGGTTGCAAGCACTGAGCAGGATAACCGTTTCATCTATTGGTCCTGTGGGGAAAACAATAAGAGAGGCCTCGTCGGCTTAATAGGAGTGTTAGGTTTTTCCTGGGCTCAACGCATTTCAATGCACATGTAGCAGCCGGCGAGGACTTGCCGTATTTACACGGGAATTCTTCTTTGCAGCCGATTTATTTGCTCAGCTCGTAAATTTTCCCGTCCCATGAAAGAATCCACAGTTCACCGTCAGGGCGGATAGTAATGGCGGTGGGCTGGATTTTTCGGGCCGCGTTGCGTTTCCGCAGGACGGTATTGGCGGTTTTCTTGCCGGCGGCATTGACTTTCAGCGCCCACATGAAACCGGAGCCCCAGTCACCGTAAATGTAGCTACCCTTCAGCGCCGGAAAGGCCTTGCCTTCATAGACCACGCCACCGGTGATGCTGATGCCATCGGCATGGCTGTATTCGTGGACCGGGTCAATGAGCTTGATCGCATCCTTGCCCTTGGTAACCAGGGGAGGATTTTTGCTCAGTGCAAAATCATGAGCGCCCTCGCGGTAGCTCCAACCGTAGTTTCCGCCTTTTTCGATCAGGTTGATTTCCTCCCAGAGTGCCTGCCCCACATCCGCGCACCAAAGGCGGCCGCTTTTATCGAAATGCAGGCCCCAGGGGTTGCGCATGCCGTAGGTCCAGATTTCAGGGCGAATGCCCGGTTTCCCCGTGAATGGGTTATCCTTCGGGATGCCGTAGGCCAGGTCGCCCGATTTGTTATCAACATCAATGCGCAGGATCTTGCCCAGCAGGCTGAACAGGTTCTGTGAGGTCATCAGCGGGTCATTTCCCTTGCCGCCATCGCCGGTGGAAAGGTAGAGGTAACCATCGGGGCCAAAGGTCATCTGGCCGGAATCGTGGTTCCAGAACGGCTGGGCGATCTCCAGCAGGACACGCTCACTTGAAGTGTCCGGCTTACCGTCCTTGGCGACGAATTCCGAGAGTATTGCGCGTTTCGGGTCCTGTCGTGAGTAGTAAACATAGAACTTGCCGTTGGCTTC
>CAWVVE010000240.1:0-4607 GCA_963933075.1 uncultured Verrucomicrobiaceae bacterium
GGGAATTTACTCAATTACTACTGAACGATGGCTCTAACTCCTCCAGCACCCGGCGAACAATGGTATGTTGTGCATGTGCTTTCTAACCAGGAGAACAAGGTCTGTGAAAACATCAAGCGGCGTATTGATTCAGAGGAAATGGGGGATGTGGTTTTTAAGGTTCTGGTGCCGACCGAGCGCGTCTCGGAGGTCAAGAAAGGCAAGCGATCAGAAACCAAGCGTAAGTTTTTCCCCGGTTATATCATTGCCAACATGCACCTTCTTGACGAAGACGGCGGTCTGGTGGATCGCACTTGGTATTTTATTCAGGAGACGCATGGCGTCATTGGCTTTGCCGGCACGAAAAGGAAGCCAATCCCAATGCGCCTTCGTGAGGTTGAAAGCATGCTGGGCCAGATCAAGGAACGTTCCGAGAGCGTTAAGCCGAAGATTGACTACGAAGTGGGCGAAACCATCAAGGTTTCCGACGGGCCATTCCAGAACCAGCCTGGCGTGATCGAAGAGATTGACAACGATAAAGGTAAGCTGCTGGTCTCAGTGACTGTTTTTGGACGTCCCACCCCTGTTGAACTTGAATACTGGCAGGTTGAGAAAGAGGCCTGAATTTCTAATTTGAACCTTCAATTTTTTTAGACGCACCATGGCAAAAGAAATCATCGGAACCCTTAAGTTGCAGATCCCTGCAGGGCAGGCCAATCCTTCGCCGCCCGTGGGTCCCGCTCTTGGACAGGCAGGACTGAACATCATGCAGTTCTGTAAGGAGTTTAATGCCAAGACGCAGGGTCAGGCAGGCGACATCCTGCCTGTTGTCATCTCCGTATACAAGGACAAGAGTTTCAGCTTCATCTGTAAGCAACCGCCGGCATCGGCATTATTGAAGAAGGCTGCAAATATTGCGTCGGGCTCAGGGGAGCCACACAAGGAGAAGGTGGCGACTATAACCAAGGCGCAATTAATGGAGATCGTTAAGATCAAGAAACCCGACCTTAATGCCAGAGACGACGAGGCGGCGGCTCGGATCATTGCCGGAAGTGCACGTCAAATGGGCATTGAGATCGAGGGGATGTAGGCAACAGGGGAAAAGAATCACTACAAGAAACCAATCAGCAGGAGGGTAGCTTAAACCCGTTAGAACTGCGACAATCCAAATGGCAAAAAAGAGAAGCAAGCGATACCGACAGGCAGCGGAGATGATTGAGGAGGGGAAAAGTTATTCCCTTTCTGATGCTGTTGATATTCTCAAGAAATTTCCTCCGGCCAAGTTTGACGAGACGGTTACCGTGTCCATTCGGCTTGGTGTTGACCCGAAGCAGTCAGACCAGATGGTTCGGGGGACTTGCCCCTTGCCCCATGGATCCGGTAAAGAGGTGAGGGTAATGGTTTTTGCCCAGGGTGAGGCGGCAAACGCTGCGAAAAATGCCGGGGCTGAATATGTTGGATATGACGACATGTTGAAAAAGGTTCAGGATGGGTTCCAGGATTTTGATGTTGCGGTCGCCACCCCTGAGGCCATGGCCGAAGTCCGTAAACTCGGTCGTTTCCTTGGTCCCCGGGGATTGATGCCTAATCCCAAGACCGGTACCGTTACCGACGATACCGCCACTGCGGTGAATGCGGTAAAGGCCGGGCGTATCGATTTTAGGCTCGATCGCAACGGCAACATATCTGCCCCAATAGGCAGGATGTCATTTTCTCCTGAGCAACTGCTTGATAACGGTCAGGCAGTAATGGATGCAGTTGTGCGAGCCCGCCCCGCTTCCGCAAAGGGAAAATATCTCGATAGCGTTACTTTGTCCTCAACCGTGTCTCCTGGTCTACCGCTTGAGGGTGCGTTATTTGAAAAGAAGAAATAAGAAATTTTGAGAGGTAACAGGCGATACCCAGCAATGCCATGAAAGCGATCAAAGAGAATATTATCAGCGACTTAATCGAACGTTTAAACGCATCACCGTTTATGGTCGTTGTCGATTATAGCGCACTGACTGTAAACCAGTTTGAAACACTTCGGTGTCAACTCGTGGACTGTGGTTCTGGAGTGCATGTGACCAAAAACTCCTATGCAAAGCGGGCTTCCGCTGCTGTTGATTACCCGCAAGAAATCACAGAGTTCCTCAGTGGGCAAACTGCTCTTGTCACCGGTGAGCAGGATATCTGCGCAACGGCCAAGGTTATGAAGGACTTCAGGCAGCAGACCGAGAGGTTGGAGATGCGTGCCGGTGTTCTGGATGGCAAGCTCCTTAGCTCGGAAGAATTGAATGTGCTTGCGGCACTGCCGCCAATGGAAATCCTGCGAGCCCAGTTGCTTGGTACTCTGCAGTCACCGGCCAGCACCCTGGTGCGGTTGCTGAATGAACCTGCCTCAGGCCTGGCACGTGTCCTGAAACTGAAGGGCGAACAGGGTTGAACATGAACAATCATCTCCGGGTCTCAAGAAGAGCCTCGGGGACCACAACAAAAACCTAGAAAAACAATAACAATATAACCACGGTTCCTTGTCGGAGTGGCTGCTGCTGTTCTAAAATGGTTCGGAGCTCCGGACCGCGACGACACCGTTAAATAAAATGGCTGATATTGAAAAATTAACTGAAGATTTGAGCGGGCTTACCGTTCTTGAAGTTGCCGACCTTGTGAAGGCTCTGGAAGAGAAGTGGGGCGTAAGTGCTGCTGCTCCGGTTGCTGCCGCTGCCCCTGCCGGGGGTGGAGACGGTGGCGGAGAAGCCGCTGAAGAGAAGACAGAGTTTGATGTCATTCTTGCGGAAGCCGGTGGCAACAAGATTGCCGTCATTAAGGAAGTCCGTGCAGCCGTCAGTGGTCTCGGGTTAGCTGATGCCAAGAAACTGGTAGAGAGCGCACCGACCCCCCTCAAGGAGGCTTGCTCCAAGGAGGAGGCCGAAGAGATTAAGGGTAAACTTGAAGCCGCCGGAGCGAAGATAGAGATTAAGTAGACCTGTGCTGACAAGCGGCACCCGTGCCGCATATACCATTTCCCTGGTGTGGCGTGATATTGCGTCACACCAGGGTCCCCAACCAACCGTAAGATTTTTGCATTCAGCTTTACCGCAATTTCCAAAAATCGATTCCTATTTGTTTTGCTGTATCAATTCCTAAGGGAACGGGCTTCCAAGCCCCATATTGTCAATTCTTTAAAAAACCGGGAAACCCTTTCTGTGGGCCGGTTTTTTGAGATGTACAGGAAATCAGCCCTGGGCTGGATTCCAGCACTTGATGATTGCAAATAAACAAGACCGGGAAATTTACCGCCAACACCAAAGCCATGTCAGAGAACCAAGTAGAAAGCTATGACTGAACGCATTCATTTCGGAAAAATTGACGAGGTCGTTGAGGCCCCGAATCTCATTGATATCCAGATCCAGTCCTACCAGGACTTTCTTCAGGTGGATACATCGCCGCGCAAGCGTAAGCAGGTGGGTTTGCAGGCGGTATTCAGGGAAGTGTTCCCGATTACCTCCTACGATGACAAGGTTACCCTTGATTTCGTTGAGTATGAGGTCGGTAAGCCGAAGCTCACTGCGCTTGAAGCGATCCGTGACAGTGAAACATATAGTGCTCCGCTTTATGTGACCTTCAGGCTGAAAGATGAGGTCGGCACCAAGGAGGAGCGGGTTTATATGGGGGAGTTGCCACTAATGACCGCACGCGGCACTTTCGTCATCAACGGCGCTGAGCGCGTAGTGGTTTCCCAATTGCATCGTTCTCCCGGGGTTTGTTTTGAGACAAGCCTCCACCTCAACGGCAAGACATTGCATAGTTTTCGGATCATTCCAGACCGAGGGTCATGGCTTGAAGTGCAGTTTGATACAAACGATTTGCTTTATGTCTACCTGGATCGCCGCCGGCGTCGCCGCAAGTTTCTGGCCAGTACTTTCCTCCGGACGCTGGGATTTGCGAAGGATGCCGACATCTGCAAGGAGTTTTATGCCGTCGAGAAGTTGAAGCTCACGGCAAAGATGGACGAGGAGGAATTGTCCACCAAGGTTCCATTTGAGGATGTGCTGGATGGCGAGGCCATCATTGCCAATGCCTATGAACCTCTTACCATTGGCGCGGTTCACCAGTTAATGGAGCTTGGCTACAAGACGCTTGAAGTCGTGGACGTAAAAGAAGGAGATATCCTGATCAAATCTCTTCGCAAGGATCCGGCTAATAATGAGGAAGAGGCCCTGAAGGATATTTATCGCCGACTGCGCCCGGGTGACCCGCCCACCACCGTCAATGCGCGTGCATTACTGAAGCGATTATTCTTTGACCCCAAGAAATATGACCTCACGCGTGTAGGTCGTTATAAGATTAACCAGAAGCTTCAGACAAATATTGACGAGGGTGAGCGGATTCTTACCTCGAGTGACTTCGTTTCCGCAATGAAATATTTGCTGAATCTCAAGAAGGGTGAAGGCATTACCGATGACATTGACCACCTCGGGTCGCGTCGCGTGAGGGCAGTGGGAGAATTACTTGCCAACCAGTGTCGTGTCGGGCTTGCACGCACGGAGCGCCTCGTTAAGGAGCGCATGACGCTTTTTGATATCAACCTTGACGGCATGACGCCGCAGAAGCTCATCAACCCGAAGGCACTATCTGCCGTTGTG
>CAWVVE010000241.1:0-4588 GCA_963933075.1 uncultured Verrucomicrobiaceae bacterium
GTAGTAGGCATCGCCGAAGGTGGGATCTATGGCAATTACCCTCTGGAACTCCTCACGGGCCCTTTCCCGCAAGCCCCTCTCGATGAATATGGCACCAAGGTAGTGGTGGGCCTTGGCATTGTCCGGGGCAATCTGCAGTCCCCGGTCGATGCTCTTTACAGCGAGTTCATTGAGTCCATTACGGTAGTGGTACACCCCAAGGATAAAGTGAGAATAGTCATCTTCGGGATTATATTTTATTGCGCTGTTGAACAACTCTTCAGCTTCATTGCCCTTGTTCAGGCGCATTTTAATGATTCCCATGTTCCGCAGGATGTAGACGTTATCAGGCACAAGCCTGAGGAGCTCGGTGTAGCCCTGTTCACATTTCAGGTAGTTGCCCCTGGCGAAATCGGATGCGATAGCCAGCGCGAATTCAGTGAGGTTTTCGTTGAGCCCCAAGTTGGTGAGTTTACCGCTGTTGTCGCCGTTGAGCACCGGGTAATCAATTTCCGGTCCGTTACCGCCCTGTTGAATAATCAGTCCGCTCCCGCCAAGCCCACCCAGCAGGCTCTCCCTGAGCAATTCCTGTTCGCTGGGTGTAAGCACCGTCCCTTTGCCGGCGAGTTTCTCGATCTGCATGATCAGTCCCTGTGAAACCGACTCGTGGCGGTTTAACTCTGCGAGCACCAGTTCCTTGGATTGCTTGCGCCATGCCTGAAGCATGATTTGACGCTTCACAATGGCCCGCAGGGCCTCGTTCTCGGTAAGTGCGGCCTCGGCAATTTGGTTGCCGGCCTTGGGGTCGGCGAGAACCTTCTTCAGATTGCTCTCTGTATCCCTGAGCTTTGATGACAAGCCGGCAATCCGTTGCTGATACTCGCTGTTCTCTTTCTGGATGTCAGCGAGTCGCTGCTCAACACCGAGGAGACGCTCGCGCAGTGCCGCAAGTTGTTCAGTGTCTCTTTTCTTTTCCCCGGTGAGTTTCTGGATTTCATCCTTTGCGCTGGAGAGCTCTTGGCTAAGCGTCATGTTCACGGATAGCAGGCGTTGTATATCCTTGTCCCCGGAGGCTTTCAAAAGTTCGCTCATGCGGGTTTTTTCCCGCAGGAGCTCATCACATTGAGCCTGCAGGTCGGCCTGCTTGTCTATGGCGATTTTTTTCTCCCCGCTAAGATGCTTAATCTTCTGATCCGCAGCAGTCAGTGACTCGTTGGCGATTGTCAGTTCATTCTTGAGGCGTTGGATTGAAGCCTCCAGGCGTTTGGCTTTTTCCGGCTGATTGTCCAGGGCCTTGAGTGCCTGCCGCGCCTTGCCCAGTTCCTGGGTCAGGCTGGTATGGGCATCCTGTGAGGTTTGCAGATTCTGCCGGGTTTTTTCAAAGTCCGCCTGGGTGGCCTGCAGCTTTACAAGGAGTTGTTCGCGGATTTTCTCAAGCTGACGGATGAGTGTATCTTTCTGGTCGAGCAGGGAACGCGGGACAGTGCCATTGGCCGGGCTCACTGGCCGTGTTCCTTTGCCACTGTCCTGAGTGCCTGCCTGGGGCATTCGCAGCCGGCAGCGTTCAATGGCTTCGTTGACTTTTCTGCGACGATAGGTCAATACCTCCGGGCGCCAGTCCCGGTGATTGCGTGCGATGGTGTCGAGGATGTTCTTCGCATCGCTGTATTTGCGGTGTGCCTGGGAGAAGTTTCCCTGTAATTCGAGCTTTTCAGCATCTTCGACCTGAAGATAGGCCTCAAGATAGACAGTCCCCGCGTCCTGGGCAAGAGTACGCAGGACTAGGGAAGCAAGGATCACAGTGATTAAAATACAAATCCTGCCTGCAGATTGTTGAGGTATGCGTTTGTAGAGCATCTTGGCGCGCGGGGGGGAGTATTATAGCCAACAGATTGCCAGCGGAAAATAAAATTTACATAAATATCGGCATGGGAAGATTTCTTTTTAGCCACGTTCAGTCCCAATACGGGGTAAATATCCTTGGTTTACTGTTGCTGGCCGGGGTGAGGGCGCTAGGCTTTGCAGGAAATTAGTGATTACGGACTGTGCCCAATGCATTGCAGAACCAGGTACTTGTGCTGAACCGGCTCTGGCAGCCGGTGAACATATGCTCGGCACGTCGTGCCTTGGGATTGTTGTTTCTGGACCATGCCCAGGTGGTGGGAACTTTTGAGGACAACTTGTTTTCAACGCACAATTTTGAATCCTGGATACGTCTTGAGGATGGTCCTGAAGGGTGGCCCGTGATACACACGGTTTCCGATTGTTTTTGGCTTCCTGCAATCATTGTGCTGACGGCATTTGACCGACTACCGAGGAAGGACATCAAGTTCTCCCGTGAGAATGTCCTGCAGCGGGATGATTATGTTTGCCAGTATTGCGGCAAGCGCTTTGAGAACCGGGACTTGAACCTTGACCATGTGATTCCAAGAGACAAGGGGGGCATGACAAGTTGGGAGAACATTGTGTGTTCTTGTATTCGCTGTAATACCAAGAAGGGAAATAAACTGCCCCTGGAGGCGCAAATGGCACTGCTCAGGAAGCCGGTTGCCCCGCGCTGGCGGCCACTGGTCGACGTCAAGGGGGAAGCCCGGGAAGGATATCACGAGAGTTGGCGCTTATTTCTTGAGCCGAGCGCCTCATCGGTAACTCTCAGTGCCTAACTGCGGTTGGCGATCAAGCCTTATAAGCGAAAAAAAGGCCGCCCTTTGATGGAGGGCGGCCCTAGCAGTTTGGGTTACTGCAGAAAAAAGTATCGCTTGTTTTCAGTTACGTTGCGAACTGCTTTAGGTGAAGCACGCGGTAGTTGTAGAACTTCTCGAGGGAATCTTTCCTGAAGTTTTTGTCATTAAAGTAATCCGGAATATTACGGTCACTGGGATCAATGAATCGTTCAATGATTGCCGAGCCACGCCATTGGCCGGTGACCTTGTCCTTCTCGGGATTAAATTCCTTTGCATCACTGCTGCGGACTTTCTGGAGAGTCTGCACAATCATGTGCACCCGGTAGATGTTTGACTTCGTGGTCAACCGCGGTTGCATGTTGGCATATGGGCGCTCCTTGGTATTGTCGCCAGTCAGGCGGTTTGCCTCCCAGAACCTGCGCATGTTGGGGTAGTCCTTTGCGCTCCTGTTGCCAAGCTGCTCACCCTCAGGAACAAGATACATCTCGCAGATTTCCGTGGGAGAGCGGAACAGCTGGTTGTTTTTGAACTTGTCCTCCCATTGTATCATGGTCTCGTAGGCATCAATTTTCTTACGCCAGCGGTCACTGCCCCCGTTCGGCTTTTTATAGCTTGCGCCGGCGTTGGTGGGGATCGCCACCACGCGCTCAGCCTTCATCAATGCATGCATAGCGGTATTGCGCTTGATGTAGTCAAAGGGAACAATCTGCGTATTGAGGTTGATCTTGCCGCGGGTTGCCGCAGGCATTGAGATCGCGTAGGGCTCAACAACGGGCATCCAGAAAAGATCCATGAACAGGTGATCCGGAGGGTCACCGACACTGGGGTTGTCCGGCGCGCCGAAGTGCTGTGGATCCGGGCGGAAGAGCAGGGTGCGCCAGGGAATGCCGGATTGCACACCGGTGGACATGGAACCGAACATTCCCGGGCCGCAGATGACGCGGTTGGGAGAGAAGTATGCATGGGAGGTGACATCTGCAGAGGAGAGAGCCGCTTCGTCAAAGTAGGGATTCCTGTTGCCGGTGGGCTGGTTGCCGTCATCTCCCCTGTTGACGAAGGGGCCATCCATCTGCATGGCGATACCGTTGTCCCAGTCGCCGGTAATCATTGGGTCGACGGGGAACTGGTAATCAGTGCGGGGATTGCCACGAACATCGACAAAGAAATTCGGGTTTTTCGGGGAAAGGGGGAAGTCCGGTTGGGACATTTCCGAGTAACCTGCGCCATCAATAAATTCCCTTTCGTTTGAGAAGCCGGTATATTTAAACCCGTTCGGGTCAACTAGGCTGTGGGCGTGCTTTTGACCGCTGTCATAAGAGGGCGCGGTGCCGAAGTTTGGATGGGGCTGGAAGACATGGTTCTCTATCACGCGCTTGGCGCAAAGCAGCCGGAAGTCACTGTGACTGACAACCATTGAGCGTACCACCATTCCGTCGGTGATGAGTGAATTCGGGTTCTGGCGACTGCCACTGACCACTTGTGACCAGGTACTCTGGTTGGAATACTTGGGTACGGGAATGGAGAATTCATTCGGGAAATCAATTTCAAATACCTGTATCAGGTTGTTTACATCCTGGCTTTGCGCACCGCCAGCGGTGTCGTAGAGAACGATACGCATGTCAGGGATGCTGGCAGGGTTGCGGTCAGGGCCACCGTCAATGGTGATCTTTAACTTGCCATTCTGCGGGGTTGCAGGGATACCTCCCTGAAAATTCTGGTCCCATCCGCCGTTATACTTCTGGTAGTAGATGGCGTTGCTTGAGAAAAGCCGTGGTCCACCGTGTGCCCCCCAGCCGCGGAATCCGCGCAGCTGCGAGGATATCGACGGGGTGAGGTTTTGCCTCAAGTAACCGATCGACTCACCGTTGATCTTCATGTCAGCAAGGGAATTAGCGGGATTCCTGTTGCCGGGAATGGGGTTCGTG
>CAWVVE010000242.1:0-4583 GCA_963933075.1 uncultured Verrucomicrobiaceae bacterium
GGAGTTCGCTCAACCATAAAGCAGCCTCGCCCTTATTGTACGAGCAACATGACGTGCTACTTTCAGTATAATGTACGCGGAAAGATTGTGCCTGTTAATCCGCGAACGAATCTCATCATAAAATACTTCAATCTCAGCATCGCGACCGGTAAAATATGTTTCCAGAATCTCAAGTCGGGCCATGATCAGGGCCTCATGCAACGACTCATTTTCCCGTGCTGCAATTGACAAGTTCCGATATCGCTTAAGCAATTCCCCGGATCCGTGCACCTCACTGAAATACTTGGCATGAAGCTTAAGGGCGGTATGCAGCCTCTTGGGCGGCATGCCCTTTGACACTGTCATGATCAAGTCCTCCATCCTGTTCAACCCGGACATGATCCGGCCCAGTTCGCTTAGAGTCGGCAGGGCTGCCGCTACCGCCTCAAGAGCCTGTGAGGACTTCGGGAAACCAAGAAAGAACGCGTCATAATAATCAGCAGAATCAGTATAGCGCCCCTGCTGAAAGGAAACCTCAATCAACCTGCGAAGGGCATGTGCTGCGACCTTTGCATGCCCCTTGCGCTGAGCAATATTTTTTGCGGTTATAAATGCACTCTCTGATCGGGCCATCTCCCCGGTTCTCCTTAGCACCTCCCCTTTCAGGAATGCGGCACGATCAATAAGATCAGAATCAACGAATCTCTCCTCGAGGCGCTCAGCCATTAAAAAACACGCCTGATTTTCCTCAAGGGCAAGGTGAACAGTAGCCCTGTCATAAAGGGCGTAATCCATTAATGAAGACTTCGGGAAACTATTCATGAAGTCATCAAGGGAATTGCCGGCACCACGCCAACAGGATCGCTTCAGCAGATTACTGCCGGAATAGTAATGAACCCTCTGCACATGACTGCTCCTCGGAAAATCTGCACGATGACGATCCAGTGAAAGCTGCGCCTCCTCATGCTGCCCCGAGTAGTATAGAGATACGCCCTCTATAAATAATAAGGCATCCAGATCGGGGCTGTCCGCCGGCAACCCGGAAAGCAAGGATTGAGCCTCTTCTACTGCCGCCACATAGTCCTTGCTCCGGAATGTCTCCTCAAGATGCTTGATTGCAGGTGACCGGGAAATTTCGGCGATCTTCGGGGAGTTCGCCCTCTTGGCTTCTTCTGGAATGCTAATCGCCTCGCCTTGAGCTGGCAGGAATTCCCCTGAAATCCAGAGTAAAGCAAGCCACATGGACCCCGGTCCCGGCCTGTGCGCACACACTTCCAAGATCGTCGAGACAAACCCCCGCATGGACACCGTTACCTTGAAACATGGAGATTTTCAAGACATTCAGTTTCCTTAGATAACAGGCTGCTTTTGCAGGCCACCTGAAGAAATAACTCAACCCGCAATACCGACAAGGCAATCATGTTTGGTTACCTGCCCCCAGACACTACAAAGAACAGCCGGCTACAAAGCGCCTCTGTCGCCCCAATGATCAATTCCTGTATGATGTCCCGGTAAATCCCGGACGCTAATTAAGTTTGCGTATACGCAACTTCCGAAACCATACCAGGCTCTTCGGATCATGCCCCTGTAGGGCAATCGTGCCCTCTCCCAGCCGCTTGGTCTTCTCCTTATGACCGTCAGCTTCCGTGTATTCATTAACCACCTTGCCATTAATGGTAATGGTCACTGTCTTTCCCTTTACCTTTATGTTGTAAGTAAACCACTCATCATCCTGATGGGGAGCTTTCTTAACGTCCTTGAAGCTGTAGATGCTTGCCGTTTTACGCCAATCCCCGTGAGTGGCGTTGACCTGGGCTTCATACCCAACCTCGGGCCATCCATTCGCCTGATAGGCACTGTGGAAAAATATGCCAGCGTTGGAGCCCTTGGTGGTCTTCACCTCACACTCAAACTCAAAGTCCTTGAACTTGGCGTTGCCATCCACACCGTAAAATACATGTCCCCTGGGGCCAAACACCTTAATGGCACCACCCTCAACGGAAAAGGTCTTCGGGTTTTCAGTATTCACCTTCCAGCCTTTAAGGCTCTTCCCGTCAAACATCTCAATCCATTCCCCTGCCCCGGCTGAAGCAATGAGAAGGAATCCTGTGGTAATGGCGATAGCTGTTTTCATCGTTGATTTCATAAATGGTCTGAAGTTCTCTATAGATGGTGATTATGACCTATTCCCGGCTTTCGGCAAGCTCTCTGAGGGGGTCACCGTAAAAAAAAGCAGGTGCTGCCAGGGAAGTTTATCATAAGAACGGGCGAGCTTGAAGCCATTTACCGTCATCTCCCTGATGACCTGTGCCTTCGACATTTTATGCTCCGGCTTGATGGGAACCTTGGTATCTTCCGTGCGAAACTCAAGGAGTACGACCTGGCCTCCCGGTTTCAACGATCTGCGAATACTTGCCAGCATCTCCTCGGGGTGAGAAAACTCATGGTAAACATCCGCCATAAGGGCAAGATCAATACTTTTCTCGGGCAGGTCGGTATCCCAATACCGGTTTTCTACCGAAACAATATTATTCAGCCCGGATTTCTTGGCCCTGGTCTCCAGCATCCGCAGCATTTCAGGCTGAATGTCCACTGCGTATGCCTTACCTTTGCCACCAATAAGTTTCGCCATCATCAACGTGTGATACCCGTTCCCGGAACCAATGTCAGCCACCGCCATTCCCTCCTTCAGTTTCAGTTCCTTAATCATCTCTGACGTCCTCTCCTCCTCTTCACGCACTTTACGCATCAGCCAGGGCGCACCCTGCCAGTGCATCGTGCGGGCAATTTCCCTGCCATAATATTCATGTAAAGCGGGGGGACCACCCTTGTCATATTCGGCAACCCTGCCAGCCTCGTCGAGGAGCGCCCATTCAATCGCATCAGTAATACTCTCCGAAGTCGGGCTGACACGCGTGCGGAACCGATTGATCACCTGCCCATCACGACCAACCAGAAATTTCTCGAAGTTCCACTTTACCGGGCCAAAGAAACGCGGGTTCGTCTCCGCCCCTGTAAGCCAACGATACAGTGGATGAACATCATCCCCTTTAACTGAAATCTTCGAAGCCATTGAAAATGCCACCTGGTATCGTTCTTTGCAAAAGGCCTTGATTTCAGCCTCGGTCCCGGGTTCCTGGCCGCCGAAATCGTTGCAGGGAAACCCGAGAATCCGCAACCCCTTTCCGGCATACCTCTCGTGTAATTTCTGCAGTCCCGCATATTGCCCGGTATAACCGCACTTGCTGGCCACGTTCACCAGGAGGATGACCTCGCCCTTGTGGTCTTCAAGCGATGATGCTTTGGCATCAATACTATCAAAGGCAAAATCATACACCGCGGGAGCGCCAAAAACCAAGGCGCTGCACATTAACTGAAAGGCTACTATTAATCGAAACATTCGTCTGATGGGTCAAAAGCAGGAACAGGCACATTTATTATCCGGAGATTGCCAACTGCCCGGTGACGGCACCCCGGTTTAATCATAACTGCAGTCAATGGACGCACGGGAACCCTGTCTCCGTCAAGTTCAAGATATCCCTCACCTTCAAGCACAAGATAAATCTCGTGCATGTTTTTGTGATAATGGGTCTGCGCATCCTTGAGGATATCGACAAGATGCACCGTGGCAACACCATCGGCATCATCTCCAAAGGCACGCCGAGCATTACCACAGGGACATCGCACCGGTTCAATATCATCAAGTTGGGCAACAAGATATTTTTGCTTCGAAGTTTCCATGGTCTGCAATCCCTGTCACTTTACCTTAATGCAAATCGGGTATCGAATACAACATCAAGCACCTGGAATACGCAAATTCGCTAAAATCTCGGTATTACCGCCGTTGTCCGGCTTGACCCATGGATTGGCGGAAGGACAACATTAAACCCGCTCTCCCGGGGAATTCTTGTAATGAGACCTCTGTTTGATAATTCAGTAAATTTCCGTAAATCACTGGTAAGAACCACAACCCAAGTGTTCATTATACCCCCGCATGACAACGCCTGACACGCACCAAGCAATTCGCCCGCGCCGTAACCGTAAATCAAGCGCAATCAGAACACTTTGCAGGGAAACCCGCCTCTCCCGCGAATCCCTGATCTACCCGGTATTTGTCCACGATGCAGCGCATGATGAGGACATTGACTCAATGCCGGGCTGTAAGCGCTGGAGCCTCGACGGTCTGCGGCGGGAAGTGTCAGAGGCTCACTCACTGGGTATTGGCGCGATCGTCCTTTTCCCGGCCATTGATGAGGAACTCAAAAGCCCTGACGCCGCGGAGTGCCATAACGATGATGGGCTGATCCCGAAAACCATAAGGGCAATCAAGCATGAAACCCCTGACATTGCGGTTATCACTGATGTCGCCCTTGATCCCTACAACAGCGACGGTCATGATGGCCTTGTCGGCGAAAACGGCAGGATCCTCAATGATGAAACCGTAGAAATACTCTGCAAGCAGGCAATCTGCCATGCCCGGGCCGGTGCTGATATCGTTTCTCCCAGCGACATGATGGACGGTCGCGTCGGGGCAAT
Organism: uncultured Verrucomicrobiaceae bacterium; assembly: GCA_963933075.1. Taxonomy (GTDB): domain Bacteria; phylum Verrucomicrobiota; class Verrucomicrobiia; order Verrucomicrobiales; family DEV007; genus CACIUL01. The sequence goes on from CAWVVE010000242.1 coordinate 4,516, forward strand.
CAGGGAAGCTCTCGACGAAGACGGACGGGATGACACCTCAATTCTCTCATACACTGCAAAATACGCTT